>JAGIXO010000230.1 GCA_026122915.1 Candidatus Electronema nielsenii
GTGGAATTTAACTCAACAATAGGTAGCAACTTGGGTTAATCATAAATAATGCAGGGATGCCGCTCCAGCTGCTTTTCGATTTCCGCATCTAAATCCGCAGCAACCTCTTGAATTCGGTATTCCCTGCCGCAGCTCTCGCAGCGAAGGCGAACTTGCTTGCACCGCCGCACAACTTCCAATTTCTGTCCGCATTGTCGGCACTGCATGGCGTACCTCAGCCGATGAGCTGTGTTCGGGTGAACACACTATGTAGCGGATAGCCTGCTTGGGCCAGCACCTCTGCCCCGCCTTCCTCGCGGTCGATCACGGTCAATACCATTCCTACCCGAAAGCCCTCCTTCTCCACCCGCTCAATTACCTTGAGCAAAGTGCCGCCGGTCGTAACTACGTCCTCCAACAGAGCCACAGAGCAGCCGGGCTGAAGATTATTCTTTCCTTCCAAATAATTGCCGGTACCGTGGCCCTTGGCCTCCTTGCGAACAATGAAGGCGGGAATCGGATTGCCTGCGAGATAACTGGCAATGGATACCGCCGTCACTAACGGATCAGCACCGAGAGTCATGCCGCCCACGCCGCTGATCGGCTGTGGAGCCTGTCGGATGAGTTCAAAAAGCAGTCTGCCGCAGAGCCAGCCGCCTTCGGCATCTAAGGTGGTTTGCTTCCCATCAATGTAGAAATCCGAGGTTTTACCCGAAGTTAGGGTGAAAGTACCTTTGCGGTAAGATTTCGCCAAAAGCAGCTCTTTAAGCCGCTGCCGTTCATCTGCGTTGTTCATGCTCTTTATCCTTTGCTGGGCCGCACGGGCCACATCTTTAAAAATATCAGGCAGGAGGCTTATGGCTTCAGAAAGCGGCACCCAGATTCTGCTTCTGTCCTGCTCCCAAGTTTCGGTTTCACTGCTGACTTCAGCCAGATAAAAGGTGAAGCGCGAGTGAATGCCACCTGCGTTAGGAGCTTCAACTGCCGCTAAATGCGGGCCGAGTCTGACGCAATAGCCTGACTCCTCAAAGCATTCCCGTGCGGCAGCTTCCGGCAATGACTCGCCCAGCTCTACGCTGCCCACGGGGAAAACCCATGCGCCTTTGTTTTTGCGCGAGCTGATCAAAAGTACCAGCAGTTCCTTGCCCGACCCTTGCTGCCAGACCACTACCCCGGATTTTTCTTTTACGGACTGCATAGTTGCTCTTGGTTGGTGATTGATTATCATACGGGACGGTAGCAGTTCAGCCGTATCTGTTGATGGCAGATATACTTTAGGAGTTACGCAGTTCAATTTACGAAGTGAACAATTCAAGCCAGTTGTAGTTTTTCACGAAAAACAACCTATTTAA
>JAGIXO010000231.1 GCA_026122915.1 Candidatus Electronema nielsenii
AGTGTTCTTGTTCGCGCCGACCGTGCCGTCCGAGCCGAGACCGTAGAACATGGCCCGATAGACATCATCGCCCTCGATGTTGTAGGACTTGTCGTAGTCGAGCGAGCTGTAGGTCACGTCGTCATTCGGGCCGACGCAGAATTTGTTTTTCGGAGCCAAGGCGGCCATGTTGTCATACACGGCCAAGACCATTGCCGGGCTGAACTCTGCCGAGCCAAGGCCGTAGCGACCGCTGAGAATCAGCGGCATGATCATGGTTGGGTTGGCTTCGGCAGCCTCACCCACTGCGGCCCGGACATCAAGATACAGCGGCTCGCCCGGTGCGCCCGGCTCTTTGCAGCGATCCAGCACGGTGATGCGCTCAACAGTCGGCGGCAGAGCGTTGACCATCGCTTTGATGTCAAAAGGACGGAACAGCCGGACAACCACCATGCCGACTTTGCGGCCTTCAGCAACGAGATGATCAATGGTGGCCGCGACAGTTTCCGCGCCGGAACCCATGATCACGATCACATCGGTTGCATCAGGCGCGCCGTGGTAATCAAAGAGACGGTACTTGCGGCCAGTCAGGGCGGCAAATTTATTCATCGTCTCTTGAACAATGCCCGGCACTGCGTTGTAATACTTGTTGACCGTCTCACGTCCGGTGAAATAGACATCCGGGTTCTGCGCTGTGCCGGACATGGAAGGCCGGTCAGGAGTCAGGGCGCGCATTCTGTGGGCGGTGATCAGCTTTTCGTCAATCATCGCCAGCATGTCCTCGTTGGTCAGCTGCTCAACTTTCTGGATTTCATGCGAGGTGCGGAAGCCGTCAAAAAAGTGCATGAAGGGGATGCGCGAAGCCAGCGTGGCCTGGGTGGAAATCAAAGCCAAGTCCTGCGCTTCCTGCACGTTTTGGGAGCAGATCATCGCCCAGCCGGTTTGCCGCGCGCTCATCACGTCGCCGTGATCACCGAAGATCGACAATCCCTGACAGGCCAGCGAACGGGCGGTGACATGGAAAACAGTCGGGGTAAGTTCACCAGCAATTTTGTACATATTCGGCAGCATCAGCAGCAGCCCTTGGGACGCAGTGAAGGTGGTGCAAAGCGCGCCAGTTGCCAAGGAGCCATGCAGCGAACCGGCCACACCGCCTTCAGACTGCATCTGGGAAATCACCGGCACAGAACCCCAAATGTTTTTTTGGACTGCCGTGGCTTTGGCATCAGCCTCTGCTGCCATCGGCGAAGAGGGAGTGATGGGGTAGATGGTGATGACTTCACTGGTGGCATAGGCGACGTGCGTGCAGGCCTGATTGCCGTCAATGGTGAC
>JAGIXO010000232.1 GCA_026122915.1 Candidatus Electronema nielsenii
CCTGATTCGCTCCTCGTCCACACAGAAAGCTAATCGGATATGTCCCGGTCTACCAAACCCCTGTCCAGGCACAGCCAATATCTTTTCCTCCAGCAGCAGTTGGCAGAATTCCACGTCATCAATCGGGGTTTTAGGGAAGAGATAAAAGGCTCCCTTGGGCCGGACGTACTCAAAGCCCGCCTCATCGAGAACTTTGCAGAAGATATCCCTCCGTCGTGCATAGATAGATACATCTGCGCTCACATCCTGAAGCTGCGCTACCGCCCGCTGCATCAACGCTGGAGCATTGACAAAACCAAGGATGCGGTTGGCTAACGTCATAGCATTAAGCAAGGCAGTCTTATCCGGCATATCAGGATGCACGGCTAAATAACCGATGCGCTCGCCGGGCAAAGATAAGTCCTTAGAATACGATGAAACCACGATGGTATTGACGCTGGCAGCCATAACCGAAGGCACTTTCAACCCGTCATAAACAATCTTGCGGTACGGCTCATCAGCGATGATATACAGAGTGCGGCCAAACCGTTCGCCCGCGCGGTCTAACAGCTTGCCCAGCGCAGCCAGCGATTCTGCGCTATACACTTGGCCAGTGGGATTGTTGGGACTATTCATCAGCACCACCTTGGTCTTCTCGCTCAAGGCTGCCTCGATAGCTGCCACATCGAGCTTGAATTCCTCGTCCGCTGGCACAATTTTGCTCACGCCGCCGTGGTTATCAACGTAAAAGGTATATTCGACGAAGAACGGACTGATCAGGATAACCTCATCGCCGGGATCAAGCAGGGCTTTCATCGCTACATTGAGCGCACCAGCAGCACCGCAGGTCATGAGAACATCGCTTGCGCCGATGCCCGCGCCTTGTTCTCGTGCTAAACGAGCCGCTACCGCCTCTCGCACGTGAGGATAACCGCTGTTCGGCATGTAGGCGTGCATTCCCGGTGCAGTTGATTGCGCCAGTTCAGTCAGCACGTGCAGAAATTGAGGCGGAGGCGGTACATCCGGGTTGCCAAGGCTGAAATCAAAGACATTTTCTGCACCGAACTGAGCCTTCATTCGGGTACCTTCCTCAAACATCTTACGAATCCAAGAGGATTTCTCGGCAAAGGCCAGCATTTTCTGAGAAGCTGTCATGGTGTGCTTGTCGTTTATAATGGTTTTTCATTGAACGGAGAGTGCCGACTATGCTGCTGTGCTGGTGCCTAACTCAATCTTCAGTGGCACACCAAGAGCGAGACTTGCACGAGCCAGCGTTGCCAAGGT
>JAGIXO010000233.1 GCA_026122915.1 Candidatus Electronema nielsenii
CTCGTGATAAAAAATTGCCTGTCGGCGAAACAACAGGGAAGAATTGACGCAATTGCTGTAAGATCAGAGATACGCCGCTGCGGACGGAAACAGCTGGAGCCTAAAGCTCAATACTTAAAATGCCCGCATACTTCATGGCTTTTTGAAATTTCCGGTCAAAGGTGGCGACGGCGGTTCCTTTGCTGTCCTTGCAAAGTGCGGCAAGGACAGCGTCGCCGTAATCAGGAATAAGGGCAGGCCATAAGGAGAGCACTGTCTTGATATTCACCTCAGCCACTGGCACAATTCCCGGCATGACAACTAAATCGGAAAGAATCGTGTGTATCTTCTCCGCTGCTGTGCCATAGACGGAACTGAGCACAAAAACAAATTCACTGATCACATGATGATGACATAAAATTACGGTTTTCAGTTGAACTGCCTCCTGAAACAGCTTTGAAACTTTTTCCTGCTGCTCAAGATTTCTGTCAGTGACAAAGGACAGCAGGCAGTTCGTGTCAAGAATAACTTTCTTCATCTGAACCTCTCTGCCCTCTGCCTTCTGGCAGCCTGAATGTCTTCCGCAATATCGCCAGTTCCGATTTGAACTGAATTCTTATGCTTCAGGAAATCTGTCTGCATTGGTGAAACAACGATCCGACCATCTTCTATCTTCCAGTCAAGCGTGTCATTCACTGACAGCAGCAACTTCTCTCTGATCGCTTTCGGGATGGTGGTCTGAAATTTTGAAGTAATAACCGTCTGCATGAGAACCCTCTTTATGGTCTGATCCTTTTTCTTACAAAATCACTGTATCGTAAGAATGAATTCTTGTCAAGCCTACCACTTTTCGCGCACTAAAGGGCGGTCAGCGTCGAGGGACAATCCCAGATTGATGTCGAGTTCACCACCGGTATTGATATCGACGATGCCCTGCGTAAGGTCAAAGGTAAAATTGATGCAGCAAAAAGCGAGCTACCTACTGATTTAGAAGATGATCCCAGCATTTAACACCTCTGGCGGCGTTCTTCATTTGGGTGATGGTAAATGATCGCTCGCAGTCATCATGACCGGTATTGGCGTGATTTCGTTGGCAGGTGTAGCGGTGAATAACGCCATTGTGCTGATCGATTATACCAACCAGCTGCGAAGTAACGGCTTTGCTGTCCGCGAGGCAGTGGTGCTGGCCGGTGCTACCCGCTTACGGCCTGTGCTGCTGACTGCGATCACTACCATTCTTGGTCTCGTGCCAATGCGGCG
>JAGIXO010000234.1 GCA_026122915.1 Candidatus Electronema nielsenii
GTATGGTTCTTCCTGCACTGTCTGGCGGGATGTGAGCAGAGCAGCAAGGACACCATACTAATCAGCGCGGTAAAAGAGCTAATCATCCCAGCAGTGAATTATCTGCAATGGCTGCTGCCGGGACTGATAGCCGTGACCTGCATTTTCTGGCAAGAAAAAGACCAGTGATCAAGACTGGCTGATATTTTCAGCATCTCCAGAAGATCGACACGGACATCGCGCGATCAACTCGTCCAGTTCCTCAAACATACCTTTTCGGTGTCGTTCTGTCATGATAAGTAATGTTTTGAGGGAAGACGCAGTTGAGCCGAGGATACCTATAAGAAATCCGAGGCAAAGGCTGGCAAAACAAGCAATAAACGGATCAATCTTGAACCGGTTGAGTATGAAAACGGTCAGTGTGTCCCACCGAGCAAGGATGAAATCCACCACCGGAGGAAAAATATCCGGGCCGAAGCTACAGCAAAACAGAGCAACAGCAAGCCAGAATGGAAGACGGAGCCGCCGAGGGACAAATGATGGAAACGTATCGCCTATTTCCTTGATGAAAAATATAGTCGCCACAACAGCAAAAGCTATGAATGCGACAAGAACAAGACATTGCAGAAAAACAATGATCAAGTCAGAAGCGAAAAGTATCATGGTGTTGTCTCCTACTTAGTTGATAAAGCCGATGATTATAGCGCGGCGGTGATGTACGGAGTGCTGAGGCGGATACCCTCAGAAAACATGCCCGCGCTCCAGACTATGGAAAGTACCCATGTGAGGCGGCGAAGAGAGAGAGGGCAACCACCGGGCAGTTCCCTGTCCAGCGTACTGACAGCAGCGGCGATCAGCCGAAAAAACAAGAAGATGCCGAGGCAAAAGACGGCCCAGAAGAGCAGGTAGAGAAGTAGATTGATAGTTTGCGGGTTCATGGTTCAATCCTCCAGTATCTCATAAAGGTTCCGATCAATTTCCTCCAGAAACGGCGAGGCTGCCGCGCTACGAAATTTCCTGTCCGGTGTCATCAGCATTTTCGGGTAGGTGAGGAAAAGATGCTTTCGGGCGCGGGTAGCCGCCACGTAAAAGAGCCTGCGTTCTTCCTCGTAGTTCTGTTCCCCCTCGCCACAAGATGGGAAGCGATATTCAGCCAGCCCAACAATGAACACCGTGTCAAACTCCTTGCCCTTAGCAGAATGAATAGTTGAAGCGATCAGGATAATCCCCTGAT
>JAGIXO010000235.1 GCA_026122915.1 Candidatus Electronema nielsenii
GTGTTGTTGTACAACAGATCAAAAACATAGTGGCTCTCATGCTCATGCGTACCAATAACTCTGGCATTAAGTGGTACATGATTGCCAATAAGCGTGATTGTAGAAATACCTTTTTTAAGACCAAAGTATTTCGACGAATATCGGGAGTTGAAGGTATGCCATTGTGCTTCATTGCGCTGGCCGTCACTACTGGAGTGCAAAATGTCGTCCTCAATATTGTAGTGCTTAAAGATAGGTAGTTTAGCTGTGGCATTGGCAATCAAGTCATTGCTTTCTTTTAAGGTTTCTAGTCGTAAGAAGTTACGATCATTGGTTTTCAGCTCCTGATAACTTATATCAGATATTTCAGCCATGCGCCCTAAGTTCATATTGGTGCCCAGCGAAACAATGCAAGCCAACAAAGTTTTTTCATCCTTGTCGTTTTTGATGTGGCGATCCAAAATGTGAGTAAAGCCGCTCAGAAAGTGTGTTCTTTAATTCACATAGGCCAGCAAGCTGGCAATATCAATTGTAGTGACCGATTGGAATAGCGCATGGTTTTCCTCTTCCTCACCGCGCCGATAAGGTAATGTCCATTTGATGTTTTTGCCTTCACCTGTAATCTTGAGGCCTTTGTTGTCTTGGTTGATAATGCGCTGGTTTACATCAATAAATTTTTTCTCTAATTGTTCTTTGAAGGTCTGCAAGGTATCAGTAATTGGGGCATTAAGCACAGGAAGTGATAAATCTGACAGAATTTTGGATTTATCCCGCGCCCAGCGTTCTGCTGGAATTAGGTCATCGGTAAAGCTACGGTATTTGGTCGTTCGACCATTGTAAATATCACCAGACTCAAATGCATTGCGCAACATTTTGTATACCGCAAACTCATAGCGTTCTGCATTCAGTCGCTCAATGCCTTTACCCATAAACACATATTTTTTGAGCGATTTGCCAATGAAATCTGTTGGAAATAACTCTCGTGCGATTTGTCGGAGAATTTTTCCTTTTTCAAATATGTCCTGTAAAAAGGTGATAGCTTGAAGTAGATTTGCATTGCCAGAATGTGCTTTAAAGTCGATAGCTTTTACGATTTGTCGGATGTTTTTCTTGATGGTGGCTGACAATGCTTCAAGGTGTTGCCATTGGTACTCATCTTCATC
>JAGIXO010000236.1 GCA_026122915.1 Candidatus Electronema nielsenii
GGCAATATTCTTCTGCCCACCGATCCATTTGCATGGTGGTAAGGCCAGGACACATATTTTCCTCCAGCATCTTCAATGCACCAGCGGCAATTCTATTTGCTTGGCGCATGATCTCAATCTGGACAGGAGTCTTGACAATGATTCCTTTCTCGCCGCCCAATCAACGCCCGCTTTTATTAAATTTGGCGTTTTTCATGAAGCCTTCATAGTTGCGCATGACGAGATGGGACTGCACTTTGGATATCGTGTCAATGGCCACGCCCACTACGATCAGAAGAGCTGTTCCGCCAAAATGAAACGGCACGTTAAATTTGTTGACCAAAATAGTCGGAAGCACACAAACAGCGGCCAAATATACCGCACCGACCACAGTTAATCGAATCAGCACCTTATCAATAAACTCAGCCGATTTTTTCCCAGGTCGAATACCGGGAATGAATCCACCATTTTTTTTCAGATTTTCTGCAACTTCATCTGGATTGAATGTAACCGCCGTATAAAAGAAGCAGAAAAAAACAATCATCCCAACATCAAGAATATAATAATAGATAGACCCCGGTGACATTGCCGCAGAAGCCCGTTGCACCCAATCAATTTGAATGAAATTACCGATAGTGGCCGGGAACATCATTATCGATGAAGCAAAAATAGGCGGAATAACACCAGCGATGTTAATTTTCAGAGGTAAATGTGATGCTTGACCACCATAAACGCGCCTACCCACTACTCGTTTAGCATACTGCACCGGAATTCTTCGCTGTGCCGTCTCAAAATACACCACCAAAGCGATTACGGCAAACATCATAAGCAGAAGCAACGGAATAACGATAAACGGAATTTCACCTGATTTAACAATTTGAATCGAATTAACCACAGCTGCTGGCATTCTGGCGATGATACCTGCATAAATGATCATGGAGATACCGTTGCCGATACCCCGTTCTGTCATCTGCTCGCCCAGCCACATGATGAAGGAAGTGCCAGAGGTTAGGGTCAGCACAGTCATCAGCTTGAACTCCATCCCCGGATGAAGTACAATAGGGACACCTGTAGGTGAAGTCATGTTTTCCAGTCCAGAAGCAATAAAAAAGCCCTGTACTAAAGCCAAACCGACCGTACCTAACCGAGTATATTTGGTTA
>JAGIXO010000237.1 GCA_026122915.1 Candidatus Electronema nielsenii
CGTGGTGGCTTCAGCGGCTGCTGCTGGCGGTCGGGATGCGCCCGATCAACAACATCGTCGATATCACCAACTTTGTCATGCTGGAATACGGCCAGCCGCTTCATGCCTTTGATTATGCGAAGATTGCAGGCAAAGGTATTGTCGTGCGGCGGCCTAATGCTGGCGAAACAAAATTCACCACCTTGGACGGCAGCGAGCGCGGCCTTGAGTCGGACATGCTCCTGATCTGCGACGCGGACAAGCCGGTGGCCTTGGCTGGGGTGATGGGCGGGCTAAATTCGGAAGTAGATGACACGACCACGGAAATCTTGCTCGAATCGGCCTGCTTCAACCCGGTTTCCATCCGCCGGACAGCGCGGCGGCTGAATCTGGCTTCGGAAGCCTCCTACCGCTTTGAGCGCGGCGTAAACCCGGAGGGCGTGACCGAGGCTTTAGAACGAGCTGTGCAGCTTATCTGCGATCTATCCGGTGCCACGGCAGTGGAAGGGCTTGATCTCTATCCGGGCAAAAAAGAACTGCTTCAGCTAGAGCTGCGGGTGAAACGGGTGAACAGTCTGCTTGGCACCGCCCTTAGCGGCGGCGAGATTGCCGCCTGCCTGCGCGGGATTGATTTTCCTGTGACTGAGGAAGGCGAAGTCCTCAACGTGACCGTGCCTGCCTTCCGCATGGACATCGAGCGCGAGGTGGATCTGATTGAGGAGGTGGCCCGCTTGGTCGGCTACAACGAGATTCCGGTCAGCCTGCCGGTGATTGCGATGGACTGCCCGCAGCCGGAGCCGCTGCGCCAGCTCCGCAAGAAGATCGCCGCCGCTCTGCTCGGTCTTGGCTTTTACGAGGCGGTCAATTATTCGTTCGTCAGCAAAAAGCACAGCGACCAGCTCGGCCTAGTGGCGGACGATGCCCGCAGGCAGCAGGTCGAGCTGCTCAATCCACTCAACGACGAGCAGGCGGTGATGCGTACCATGCTCCTGCCCGGCCTCTTGGATAACATCCGCCGCAACCTCAGCTTTCAGCAGAGCGATGTCCGTTTGTTCGAGACCGGCAAGGTCTTTGTTTATACTGCGCCTAGCCAGCAGCCGATTGAGCGG
>JAGIXO010000238.1 GCA_026122915.1 Candidatus Electronema nielsenii
GGCTACCCAATCTTTCTTCTGCCGCTTTTAATGCCTCACTGAAACCCCTGATCTGCTCCGGCGCAATCCGGCTGGACAGGCGGGCATTCTCCAACACTTGCGGATAGGCAGTCATGATTTTGGCCAGCTCAGAGAGCGGCTTTTTGCGTTTAATCATGATCGCCAAAAGCTGAAGCGCAGCCAAGGTGCCGTCGCCGGTGGTGTTGTGATCTAAGAAAATCAAATGGCCAGACTGCTCGCCGCCGAAATTGCAGCCTTTGGCTCGCATCGCCTCGACCACATAACGGTCGCCGACGCTGGTGCGGAGCAGTTTTGCGCCTAAGCCACTCAAGGCTTTTTCCAAGCCTATATTGCTCATCACCGTGGCGACTGCGGTCTTTTTTTTCAGCTTGCCTCGGCTGATCAAATCAGCGGCGCAGATGGCCATGATGTGGTCGCCGTCAATGATCTCGCCTTTTTCATCGCAAACGATCAGCCGGTCCGCATCGCCGTCCAAAGCAAGGCCGATGTCCGCGCCGAGCTGCCGCACCTTTTCCGCCATCAGCTCCGGGTGGAGCGCGCCGCAGTCTCGGTTGATATTTTTACCGTCTGGGTCCACACCGAGACAGGTAACTTTTGCGCCCAACTCAGCAAAAACAAAGGGTGCAACCTTATAAGCCGCACCGTGGGCGCAGTCCAAAACGATGTGGAAATCGTCGAGTGTGTATTTATTAGGAAAGGTGTTCTTGAGGAAAACGATGTAACGTCCGCAGGCATCGTCAATCCGGGCTGCCTTGCCCACTTCGTCCGCGACCGGACGCAGTGCCGCCATTTTTTGCGAAAAAATCAGGTCTTCAATGTCTAATTCGACCTCATCCGGCAGCTTGAAGCCGTCGCGCGAGAATATCTTGATCCCGTTGTCTTGAAAAGGGTTGTGTGAGGCAGAAATGACCACACCCGCATCCGCCCGCATCGAGGTGGTGATGAAGGCGATACCCGGCGTGGGTAACGGGCCGAGCAGCTGGACATCGACACCCATCGAGCAAACTCCAGCGGCCAACGCATTTTCGAGCATA
>JAGIXO010000239.1 GCA_026122915.1 Candidatus Electronema nielsenii
TCATACTTGCACCGTTGGGATATCTTTGAGGAGATCAGAAGCCAAAAGGGCGGACACAGAGGCCGTCACTGCATCACGTGTTGCGGCATCTCCCGTAGAGCAGACTTCTGTGTCTGCCTTGCTTCTACACGAGGTCTGCCTTACAACCAACTTACCCGTTCTATTTCCTCTTGCCCAGTCAACAGCTCTATGTCTGTCAGCAGCTCGGCAATGGTTTTATTCAGCAGAGGATGCCGGAGCTGCGGGGCAATTTCCGTCAGCGGCACCAGCACAAACCTACGCTCATGGATCGCTGGATGCGGCAAGACTAACCGTTCTGTCTGTATGATGCGCTCATCAAACAGCAGTAAATCCAAGTCAATCGTTCTGTCCCGATAGCCGTCTCGTCCAGCAAAACGAACTCTGCCGAAACGGAGTTCAGTGGCAAGAAGAACCTCCAACAAGGCTTCTGGCGCAAGTGAAGTGTGCAGCAGACCAGCAGCGTTAATAAACCAGTGCGGGCTGTCCATTGCTACCGGCTTGGTGCGGTAAGGCGAGGACAGCGCGTGCGGGAAAATATCCGGGTGTTCACCAAGGGCTTGCCATGCCTCAAGCAGTAGTTTGCGCGACTGGCCAAGATTAGAGCCAAGACCGATACAAGCGAAAGAACGAGGTAGCTGCATCACTGAACTACCACTGCCCGCCAAAGACTGATTGTCCATTTTCCATCCTTATACTCAAGAAAACGCCGCCGCGCGTGTGGGAATAGCTCCAACGTATATAAGTCCGCCGGAGCAACGTATGTAAGTCTCCAAGACTTATATATACAAGTCCGCAAGAGCAACGTATATAAGTCTGGCGGACATATATACGTTCGAGCGGCGCGGCGCGTTATTTCGCCAGCCAGTCAGTGCCAGCGGCTGGCCGCTTCCTCTTCAGTCGTTACTGCTGCCCCCGCAGCTTCCCGGCATACTCATACGGAGCACCGTATCGTAGGGGCGATCCTTGTGATCGCCCTTGGTATTCTGCAACC
>JAGIXO010000024.1 GCA_026122915.1 Candidatus Electronema nielsenii
ATGGGTATCTAATTCCTGCTGCTTAAACAGGAGCACATCATTCTATGAACACTAATTCCCGTGTGGAAATCGCGGTCGGCCTCTTTCTCGTGCTGGGCTTGGTCGCCTTTGGCTGGTTGGCACTGCGGCTGGGCGAGGTTTCTTGGCTGACCGGCGGCAGTACCTATACCTTATACGCCGAATTTGAAAACATTTCCGGGATCAAGACCGGCTCGGAAGTACAAATCGCAGGCGTATCTGTAGGTTCAGTGGCCGAGTTGCGCTTGAATGAAGATGGCAAGGCTGTAGCTACCTTCAAACTGAACAAAGGCATACAAATTCCCAAGGATTCCATTGCCTCGGTTAAATCTCAAGGCATCATCGGTGACAAATTCATTCGCATTATGCCCGGCGGCGACGAAACTAACTATCAGTCCGGCGAGATCATTGCCGACACTGAATCCTCATTAGACATCGAATCGCTGATTTCCAAATTTGCCCTTGGCGGCGTGAAATAATTCCAGCACATCATGAAGACTTATTTGCGCGTTGTGCTGTTGCTCTGTCTTGCTTTGTGTGGCAATACGGCACAGGCAACGGAAAGCAGCGGTGAGACGAGTGTCTTGGACGATTCGTTTTACGAAGACACACCAGAGCATGAAACCGTCCCTGATCCCTTTGAACATTTCAATCGAATCATGTTTGAAGTGAACGATGTCACGTACACGTGGGTGATGGAGCCGGTGGCCTCAGTCTATAGCAGAACGCTGCCAGAGGATGTTCGGCAGGTAGCGGATAACTTTTGCTACAACTTGCAAGAACCAGTCCGTTTTATCAACGCCTTACTTCAGCTCCGCTTTTCTGACGCAGGCACAGTGCTGACACGCTTCGCAGTCAACACCATCGGCGGCGTGGGTGGTCTCGGTGACGTTGCAGGCACCGAATTCGGCTTTAAGCGAGTAGAAGCTGGTCTTGGTGAGACGCTGGAATACTGGGGTGTGGGCGACGGCTTCTATTTAGTCATGCCCGTTCTTGGCGCAACTACCCTACGTGAATTCGCCGGTACCACCGTTGATGGCCTATCTATGACTCCGTATTATTTCTTCGCCGATAGCTGGCGGGAAGGCGCGGCTATTTATATGGGCAGAAGGGTGAATAACCTCTCTCTGCGGCTCGGCGAATACGAAGGTTTGAAGCAGCTGACCATTGATCCCTATGCCGCCCTGCGCGATGGCTATTTTCAGAGCCGCGCTCAATCGCGGAAGCATTCCGCGCCCAGGACGGACGATAAACTGTAATAACGAGGTAAATAATGAAAACAGTTTTGCACAGCCTACTGATTTTAGCTGTACTTTCTTTTGCTGGAACAGGACGGGCTGCCGCGCCGAATCCTACCGAGCAAATCAAACCCTTTGTCAGCAAGGTCGTAGATCAGCTAAAAGACCCATCCTTTAAAAAGGACACCGTTGACAATCGGATAGATAAGATTGTGACGTTGGTCTCTGAGCGTTTTGACTTTGAGGAAATGTCTAAACGGGTCGTGGGCAAACCTTGGCAGCGACTGACTCCGGCCCAGCGACAAGAATTCGCCACCCTCTTTGCTAAATTGCTCGGTCATGTCTATATTGACAAGGTTGATACCTATGTAGCGATGAAGATTGAGTTTGGCAAAGAGCAGCTCAAGGGCGACCGAGCCGAAGTCAAAACCATGTTTGTTGATGCGACCAAGAGCATTCCAGTCTCTTACGTTATGATCCTGAAAGGCGACAAATGGATGGCCTATGATGTCTTTGTTGAAGGCATCAGCTTGGTGCGCAACTACATGGAGCAATTCAAAGGCATTCAGCAGGATAAACTAATTTCCACGCTGGAAATCAAGCTACAAGAGCTAAAGGCAGAAAGCGAACGCAAAGGCGCAACGCCCTGACAATGAACAATGCCGCCGGAGTAATTCGTTTCTCCGGCGGTCATCGTGTTATTCAGCAGGCAGATTGATGCGCTGCTCCGGTTTCAGCTTTTTATTTGGAAAATAGAGCAGGATGGTTCTGCCGATCAGTTGCACCACGGCTGCACCGGTCAATTCAGACAGAGCAGTAGCAACCTCTTCGGCGGAGGCACCACAGTTTTGGCCTATTTTTACTTTGATCAGCTCGCGGGTCTTGAGAGCATCGCGGGTCGCAGCGGCTATACTGTCGGAGAGACCCTCCTTGCCCAGATAGACCACTGGAGTGAGATGGTGTCCTATGCCGCGCAGAAATCTTTTCTGTTTTCCCAGCAGATTGACTTTGCTTTTTCCCTCGGTTTCCAATTTCATAATTCCTGAGATGCTGTTATGCTGAAGAGGTGCGAAGAGCCGCAGCGTTCTGCGGCAGGCTATTAGTGCCATACCCCGGAGTAAAAGTCCAGCCCTGAACAGGAAACATCAAGGTTTTTCTAACGATGAAAGCAGAGAAAATACAACGGGCCGCCGATATACGCGGCTTCACCCTGATTGAGCTGATGGTGGTGATCGTGATCCTCGGCATTTTGGCCGGCATGATCGTACCAAGAATTATGGACCGACCTGAAGAGGCACGGCGAACCAAGGCAGGAGTCGATATTGGTGCCATAGGGCAGGCTCTGAAGCTGTACAAATTAGATAACGGTAAATATCCCACGAGCGAGCAGGGCTTGACCGCCTTGGTTGAGCCGCCCGCTGTGGGCAGCTTGGCGAAAAAATGGCGAGAGGGCGGCTATTTGGATAAAAAAACTGTGCCGAAAGACCCTTGGGACAACGATTACGTCTATATCAGCCCAGGAATGCACGGTGATTTTGATCTAATGTCCTATGGTGCAGACGGGCAGTCCGGCGGTGACGGCGATAATGTGGATATCAACAGCTGGGAGCAGTGAGGTCAGCGATCAGGGCTTTACCTTGATTGAGCTGATCGTAGTGATGGTGCTGATCAGCCTGACCGCTTCCTTTGCTATTCCGCAGATCCGTTCAACTTTATTCACCAACGAGTTAACTTCAGCAGTGCGGCGTTTTGTTGGCTTAGTGGCGGAAACCGGCCAAGAGGCTCGGCTGAAGCGATCAGCAGTGGTTCTTCATTATGACGACAGCCAGCGGCTCTTCACCGTCGCGCCTGCTGAAGAGAACGACGCTAATGAGAAAAAATATCAAGAAGTGCGCTTGGCTGATTCAGTACAGGTGACAAGCATTGTTGCTGCCCACAGCGAAAGCAGCACCGATCTGAACATCCGTTTCGATTCCCGTGGCTATGTGGATAAAACAGCAGTGCATTTCCGCCATGAAAATGGGGACGAGCTGACCGTGCTACTGTCTCCTTTTCTTGGTGTGACCAGAATTCTTGACGGCCATGTTTCGTTGGATGATGACCGCATCATGCTGAGTCAATGACTGCTGGCAAGAGCAAGGAAGCTGCCTTCACCCTACTGGAAGTGATGGTGGCCGTGGCGGTGATTGCCATGTCTTTTGTCGCCCTGCTTTCTTCTCAGTCGCAGAGTCTTTCCATCGCTGCCATTTCCCGTTTTGAAACCTCAGCTGCGCTCTTAGCCCGCCAAAAATTAGCCGAACTTGAGGCTGAAGGCTTTGACAACCTGAGCAGTGGCAGCGGCGAATTTACCGATGATTTTGCCGAGTACCACTGGCAGGCTGAGGTGAAGGAGCTGGCTGAGGATGAAATCGGCATCAAGGGCAGCGACGGGATGCTGAAGCTCATCGAGCTGACGGTAGGCCGGGGCGAAAAAGAGACCTTCGAGGTACGCACTTTGGTCATGACCAAAATCGAGCCTGTCGAGAAGCAACCATGAGCTACCGGGCGCGGGCCGGATTTACCTTATTGGAAATCATGTTGGCTATGTTGGTATTGGGCATGGTGGTGGCAATGGTATCTGTGTCTTTGTCCGGCTCGATTAAGGTGATTGAAGGTACGTTAGATCAGGGCGATGTGTATTATCGGGCGCAGGTGGTTTTTGAGCGGATCAGCGAAGACCTGACCTCAGCCCTGTTGCCAGAAAATGCTGATTTTATCAGCGACCAAGAAGCAGGCAGCAGTGGTCAGAACAGTGTCCTTTCCTTTGCTTCGATGGCCCATTTAGTTTTTGACTCGAAAAATGGTCAGCCCGGTCTTGGTTTAATCAGCTATGCGGTGCAACCGGACAAGGACAATCCCAAACACCTGCTTCTATTGCGCGCTGACAGTCTGCATCGGCCTACGGACGGGGAAAAAAAAAGTGGTCAAGAAGTCGAAGCCTTTCTTCTTGCCGACCGACTGCGCTCGGTGAAATTTACTTTTCGTGACCAGAACGGCGAAGAGCAGGAAAGCTGGGACACCACGGCTACCGACGAAGACTCAACCAAGAAACGCCACCTGCCTGCGGCGGTTTCCTGCCGTTTAGAATTTTGGCTCGATGACGAGCAGGAGACCTCCATTTCGTTTCAGACCACGGTGCCGCTGCCGGTTGGTTTGATTCGCCCGGAGGAGCAAGACGATGCTGCGTGACCGCAAAGGCATGGCCTTGGTGCTGACCTTGCTGGCGGTCAGTTTTATGGTTGCCGTGACGGTGCAGCTCGGTAGCTCAGTGAACTGGCAGATGCAGGCAGCGGCGAATCAGGGCAATTTGGTGCAGTTAGATGCTATGCTGCTTTCCGGTCTGCATGTAGCTCAAGCCGCGCTGCTGGCTGATCAGCGGGATAATCAGCACGATTCCGCCTTTGACCGCTGGGGTACCTTTGATGCTGAGGCCTTGGCCGCGCTCTTTCCCGGCGGGACGCTGGATATCCAACTCAGTGACGTATCTGGTTTACTCCAAATCAACGCGCTGGTACTAACCCCGGAAGAAAAAAAACAGCAGGAGCAGCAGAATAAAAAAAGCAAGGGCGGGCAAAAGCAGGACAAAGAAAAAGCACGACGGGAACTCTGGCAGCGTTTACTCAAAAATACCGCTGGAATGGAAGATGAAGAAGGAATTGCTTCGCTGCTCGATTGTTTATCCGACTGGATCGATAAGGACGAGGACGAGCGTGAGAACGGCGCGGAAAGCGGTTATTACAGCGGGCAGTCACCTTCTTACGCTGCGGCAAATAGACCGATTATGCTGACGGATGAGCTGCTTTTAGTCAAAGGATGGCGAGGAAAAAGCGAAGAAGGAAGCAAACAGAAAACAGAGAACAAGGTCGCTGCTGTGATGGAATATCTCACCGCTGCTGGGCGTGATGGGAAGATCAATCTGAACACCGCTCCAGCTCCGGTGCTGCTGGCTTTGCACGAGGAAATGACCGATGAGCTGGCTGCTACGTTGATTGAATTCCGGCAGGACGAGGACAACAAGGATAAATTAGGTCAGCCGGATTGGTACAAACAGGTGCCCGGTTTTCCCAGCGATATTGTCTTTGATCAAAATTTAATCACAGTCAGTAGCAGCTGGTTTAAAGTGACCGTGAATGCCGAGTTCAAAGGGCTGCGGCGCACGGGTCAGGGGCTTCTGCACCGCTTGGACAATCAAGAACAGGAGTTGCTTTGGTGGAAGGCAGAATGACAGCACATCGCAAAGCGTTATGGCGCAGACATCCTTAGGCATTGACATAGGCGACGACCTGCTCAGTGCAGCAGTGGTGAGCGGTACGGGCAGAGAAGCCCAAGTGACGGCCTGCGCCTCTCTGCCGCTGTCAGTCTCTGATCCTGATGCGCTAACCGAAGGACTCCGTCTGCTGCTGGAGCAGCTGGGTGAGCAGTGCAAAGCCGCCCACTGCGTTGTTGGGCTGTCGCTGACGTGGCTCAGTTTGCGCAATCTGCATTTGCCGTTCACAGATGAAAAAAAAATTGGGCAAATTCTGCCCTTTGAGCTGGAGGAGCAACTGCTTCTGCCTGCGGACGAGCAGATCATTGCCACGGTTTCCACAGCTGGGCGGGAAGCTGGAACGTCCCTGCTGACAGCGGCGGCAGAAAAAACTTTGCTGCGGCAGCACTTGGATGTATTCCAAGGTCTTAATCTGGAGCCGGATAGTATTTGTCCAGCGGTCTATGTGTTAGCTGACCGACTGTGCCGCACCGATCATGCGGGTAATACCTTCCTGCTCCTGCACAGTGATTTCAGCTGTGTACAAATGGTGTTGGCCCGACACGGTGAAATTGTATTCATGCGGCGGTTAGCTTGGCCGGATGTCGTCTTTACCCACGCTTTGTTTGAACAAGAGCAAGGCGGCATTACCATTGCTGACTCAGTGGCAGCAGCAGATGCCTTCCGCAGTATCAGTGCAGCAGCACGGCGCAGTCTGGATTATTTCGCCTTGCAAAGTGGGCTGCAAAACATCCAGCCGGATTATTTTGTTTTGTCTGGCCCCATGCAGCATTGCCTTGGTTTTCGAGAAAATATCGAAGCTGATCTCGGTCTGTCCGGCAGGCTCTGTGATTTATCACGGGACGGTGCTGCTGCCTTGAGTACTGAGATTGCTGGGCAGTGGCAGGCAGCAGTTTACGACAAAGCCTTGGCCTTAGCTCTGTTCACGGGTCGCCGAGGCAAAGAGGCTGGATTAGATTTCCGTCAAGGTGAGTTTGCGCCTCCCCGCCATCTGTTTGGCTCAAAAAAACAAATCACAGCGTTGGCGATGGCAGCTGCCTTACTGCTGTTTGCCGGTTGTGGCTGGCTTTTTGCTGATTATCGTCAACTGCAAAAAAAATACAATCAGCTGGCAGGCAAGACAGAAAAGATTTTTCAGGAGAGTTTTCCCGGAGTCAATCCAGGGCCGGACCCGTATCTGCACATGCGTTCGCGGCGGAAAAGCATGGAGACCTCGCCGGTGGCCATGCCTATTTTCACTGAAGAGAAACGAGTGCTGGCTATTTTAGCGGACATCTCGGCCCGGATACCTGCCTCTATTCAGCTTCAAGTGGACCGGTTGGTGATTGACCAGACCACAGCCGGCATTAAGGGATCAACCGATGCGTTCAACAATGTAAACACCATGCAGAGTCTGCTCAATAAATCGGGCCGTTATGCTGAGGTAAAAATCGTTTCTGCCACCAAAGGCAAGAAAGACGAGGGCATTTTGTTCGAGATCAGACTCCAGCTGAAGACGGGGGCCGAATCCTGATGCGGCAGTTCAGTCAGAAAGACCGGCGGGCTTTGCTCTTCTGCGTTGCTGCGCTGCTGCTTTTTGGCCTATTCCAATTTGTTCTCTTTCCGCTGCTCGACGGACGGAAGCGGTTAGAGCGGGGAATCGCCAGCCGGGAAAAGGCAGTAGCAGAAATGCAGGCCATGCAGTCTGAAATCAAGCAGTTTAGCCGCCAGAACAGCAGTCTCGGCGAGCGGGTGGCCCAGCGGCCCGAATCCTTCAGTCTTTTTTCTTTTTTGGAAAAGAAGGGTGAGGAAGCCAAGGTCAAGGACAACATCCTTTATATCAAGCCCTCGGATACGATTAGTGACGAAGGCAGGCTACAGCAGGTAGCCGTGGAGATGAAGCTCCAAGCCGTGCCGATTGACCGATTAGTTGCCTTGTTGGAATTGATTGAGTCGCCGGAAAATATTGTTGAAATTGAACGGATTTCCATCTTGACCAACAAGAAAGAGCAGGGCGGTCTGGATGCGGTCATGCGGGTGGTCAGTCTGATGCAGCAGGCGAAACAAGGCGGTGAATAAGCCATGCAGATGAAGCAGATACTGCTGGGCCGAGGCTTTTGCGGCTACCTGATCTACACTGTGGCAGTGCTGCTGTTGATGCTCTGGCTCCAGTTTCCCGCAGCAGCGGTAAAGGCCAAGGCTGAGGCCGAGCTGAATCAGCTGACCCCTGGCTTAGAATGGCAGATCGGTACCATCGGTCTGACCCTGCCTGCGGATATCCGCTTTGGTCAAATCAAGGTCAGCGGTAAAGGGGAGAAAGAACCGTTACTTCGGGCGGAAAATTTTAATCTGCGACCTAATTTTTTCAACTGGCGTAGCTGGTCTGCTCTCTATCGTCTGCAACTACTGGGTGGCAGTGTTAGTGGTAGGCTCGGCCTGAGCAAAGACCGCAGCGGGCTGGAGTACAGCGGCGAGATGCAAGGCATTCGCTTCGACAGCCTTGATTTAAAAAAATTGCTTGAAGGATACGACCGGACAGTTTCTGGCACCTTGTCCGGCAATTTTACAGGACGCAGCGCGAGCCAGCAGGGTCTCTTTGCCGAGCTGCAAGGCAGTTTCAAGGTTGGGAAGGGCGCGATCAGCTTGCAGGAGCCAGTCTTAGGCATGGAGCAGATAGCCTTTGAGACGATCAGCAGTACGGTCAAGCGTCGCGCTGGCACGGTGCAGATAGAGAGCGGCAAGCTCGAATCCCGGCTGCTGGCAGCTGAGTTCAGCGGCGATCTCCGTCTGACCGAGCCTGTGGCTTCGTCATCGATCCGCCTAAAAGGCAGCCTAAATCCCCGCCCAGAACTCATGGCCTCGGTCGGCAGCCCCATGCTGATTAATCTGCTCAAAGGCCAGCTGAAGAACGACAAACTGCCCTTCACTGTCACTGGTACTTTGAATGCGCCGGGGATTGTTTTTAATGGATTGCCTGCGGATTTCAATCAGCAGCTTCAGGGCAGGAGCGGGCAGCCATGATTCGGGTGATCGTGAAATTAGCAGTGATTGCTGCGCTGGCTGCTGGCGGAGTGCATCTCGGCTACCGGGAGCTGCAAAAAAAGCTGCTGACGAACAGTTGTTTGCCTGCTTTGCCTAAGCAGAAAGAGGCCGCTGGAGAAAAAACGACGGTGGGAGCAAGGCAGGGACAGCAGCCCGCGTCTAACCTACAGGATTTTCAGATCATTGTTACCCGGGATATTTTTCAAACCGCTGCGCCAGCAGTCGCGGCCACGCTGCCAGAAAAAACACCTCAGGCGGAAGTACCGGTCGTACCCACAGCCCTCAAGCTCATTTTGGCAGGTACCGTCACCGGTACCGAGCAGACAGCCAGAGCCATCATTATTGACAACACCTCTAAAGAAAAGAAACAGCAGCTTCTTCAAATCGGTGACGGCGTGCAAGGCGCGGTCATCAAGGTCATTGACTGGAACAGCATCACCTTGGACGTAAACGGCAAATTAGAGGTACTTGAGATGCCTAAGCCCAAGAATAGGCCGGGTTTTGGCTCGCCAATCGGAGGAATGATACCAGAAATGGCAGAACCGGATATCAGCCCTGTCGTAGAAGATGAAATGATGCAGCGGGGAGTACCACCAGTGCGGCCTAATCGGCGAATCAATTTGCCGCCAGACCCTGCCGCACCCGAAGAGGCTGCACCCGAACTGCCGACAATGGAGGAGCTGCCTCTACCGCCTGAGTTGCCTGGAATAGTGGAAGATGGGCCGCAACCGCCTCACCTTGACGTACCCGTGCCTCCTGAGCTGCCACCCATGAATTAAATGCTGAAATATTATGAAACAATCTCTCGTTACCGCCACCTGTCATCTTTTGCTCTGCTGTCTGCTTCTTTGTACCTTTGCACCATTTTTGCCTGCCGCTGAAAAAAATAACAAGAAAAACAAGCCAGCAGCAGGCAAAGCAGAGCAACAGTTTGTGCAAATTAATTTTCCTGATATTGACCTCAATCTACTGATCAATCTAATCAGCCAGATGACCGGCAAAAATTTTATTATCGATCCGGCAGTTAAAGGCAAAGTTACCATTATTTGCCCAGATAAAATTTCGGTGGAGGATGCCTACCGGGTCTTCGAGTCAGTGCTGGAGGTGCATGGCTTCGCCACCGTACCCAGCGGCTCTGTTATCAAAATTGTTCCGGCAGTGCAGGCTCGTTCTAAGAGTATCCCCACTATCTTTAAGGGCGAAAGCAGTCGCACAGACGATAAAGTTGTTACTCGGATTATTCCTATCGTCCATTCTACGCCTGAGGAAATGAGGAAGCTGATCGCGCCGCTGATTTCAAAAACCACGGTGGTTATGCCCCATGAGCAGTCAGGCCTGCTGATCATCACCGACGCGCTGTCCAGCATCAATCGGCTGCTGGAGATCATCAAGGCAGCGGATGTGCCTGCTGCTGAGGATGAGATGGAGATCATTCCTTTGAAATACGCTTCAGCAGAAAGCATCGGCAAATCCATCGGCCAGCTTTTTGTTCAAGCGGCAGCGGCTCGGCGGCAAGGTGCTGGAGGTATCCCGCCGCAGAGCGTCAAAATTATCCCCTACGAGCGCACTAACTCGCTGATCGTTTTTGCGCCCAAGGAGCAGCTTGAGAAGTTGAAGCGTCTGCTGGAACAGTTAGACAAGGAAGTGACGACGGAAGATGGTAACATTCATGTTTATTATCTGCAACATGCCAATGCCGAGGAAATGGTTAAGGTGTTGACCAGTCTGCCAACAAGCAAGCAAGGCAAAGAGACGGAAAACAACAAAATCGTGCAGCCAAAGGCGGAAGAGCAGACACAGTCAAAGACAGAGCAGCAGCCGAAAACTGCGGCGCAGACTGCGGCCTCTGCCCAGCTTTCGGCGGATATCAAGATCACCGCTGACCCGGAGACCAACGCCCTGATTGTCACTGCCGAACAAGATGAGTACATGGCCTTGGAGGAAGTGATCAAGCAGTTAGATATCCCCCGGCGGATGGTTTATCTCGAAGCCTTGATCATGGAAGTCTCAATTGACAAACAGTTTGAAATCGGGGCAGAATGGGGCGGGCTGGGCAGTTTCCACGATGAGACCGGTACCTTGGGCAGCGGTTTTAGCAAAGGCAGCTTCAATATGATCACCGGCATTGCCAAAGGTACGGCAGGAATGTCATCGGGGGCTACATTTGGCATTTTGAAAAAAGGGGTAGAAATCGGCGGTACCTATTTTCCCAACATCGGCGCGGTGGTCAATGCCTTTCAGAAGGATTCAGATATCAATATCATAGCCACCCCACAGATACTGACCACGGACAACAAAGAGGCCACCATCACCGTAGGCGAGAACGTACCCTATATCACCAGCAAAAACAGCTCATCCACTGGTAGCACCCAAGATTACACCAATTACGAATACAAAGACGTAGGCACCACGCTCAAAATCACCCCGCAGATCAATCAAGCCAACTTACTCCGCTTGGACATCGGCGTAGAAGTCACCCGGCTGAAAAGCGAGGCTGGCGTGGCCACACCCACCACCTATAAGCGTTCAGCAGCTACCACTGTCGTGATTCATAATCAGGAAATTGTGGTTATCGGCGGCATGATCGGCCAAGATGCCACCTCTGGTGATTACAAAGTGCCAGGCTTGGGTGATGTACCGGTGCTGGGTTGGCTGTTCAAAACTCATGAGAAGAGCCAGCGGAAAACCAATATGTTCATCTTCATTGCGCCAAAAATTGTGGAAAGTGCGCCAGAGCTGGCTGATTTATATTACAAGAAGCGGGATAAGATGGAAGAGGAGAAGCCGGGATCAGGCGAGGTGCCAGAAAAGTTGCTGAAAAGTGGACAGGAGATAGAACACGCCTACGCCCTGATGGATCGCGGCTTTGCCAAGCTCCAGAATAAAGAGTA
Organism: Candidatus Electronema nielsenii; assembly: GCA_026122915.1. Classification (GTDB taxonomy): domain Bacteria; phylum Desulfobacterota; class Desulfobulbia; order Desulfobulbales; family Desulfobulbaceae; genus Electronema; species Electronema nielsenii. The sequence goes on from JAGIXO010000024.1 coordinate 11,475, forward strand.
TGGCGAGGCAAAAAAATATTTCGAGCAATCCCTCAAGAATGCGCCTGACAACCCCTATGCGCTCATCAATCTGGGAACTGTTTATCAACAGGAAGGAAAGAAGGACAAAGCGGCAGAAACGTATCAGCAAGTGCTTGATCTTGTCAAAAAAGATGGTGATCAAGATGCGGCTCTCTTGACAGCGGTTCGCGCCCATCTCAGGCAACTGAAGCAGGAGAATAAACAGGCGGAAAAAATGGAGCCAATTGCACCAAAACAGGAAAAAAAGCCAGAGCCGTTGAAGGAAGTCCCTCAAGAAAAAGCAAAGCAGGAGAAACAATAGGGCTGCCGCTGATGAAACATCTCGGAGAAATATTGATCGAATCCTTCGGCCTCAAGGAAGAAACGCTGGCCGCTGCTCTCAAAGTGCAGGCCGAAAAAGGCGGACGGCTGGGCAGAATATTGGTGCAGCAAAAAAAAATCTCGGAGGATGAATTGCTGCGAGCGGTCAGTATGCAGTTTGGTCTTGAGATCAAAATGTCACTGCCGCTGAACTCGAATCCTTTCTTCATTGAGAAAATCCCAATTTCTTTCCTCCGGCGATTCAAAATGATGCCGGTTGCCACACCAACCGAGTCCTTTATCGCCCTCTCTGATCCCTATTTTTTTCAGCAGTTAGACGACCTCCAGCGGGTTCTTGGTCTTGAGGATAGCAAAGTTTGTTTAGCTCCGGCGGATGAAATCCTTGTCGCGATCAACATGGCCTACGACCGCGACAGCAAGGGCGCGGCGGATCAGGTGCTTCAAGATATTGACGAGGACGATCCAGAGGCTCTTCTTTCTGAAATCGAGGAAACTGCTGATTTGCTTGATGATACAAGCGACGCACCGGTGATCAAGTTAGTCAATCTGATCCTGTCGCAGGCGGCCCGCGAAGGTGCCAGCGATATTCATATTGAGCCGTACAAGGATAAGGTCAAAATCCGTAAACGGGTCGATGGCATTCTTTACGACATGATCACCCCGTCCAAGCATGTGCAAGCCAAACTGATCTCCAGAGTTAAGATCATGGCCAAAATGGACATTGCCGAGCGGCGGCTGCCTCAAGATGGTCGGATTGAAATTCGGGTGGCAGATAAGAACATCGACCTGCGCGTATCCTCGCTGCCTACAGCTTTCGGCGAGCGGATCGTCATGCGTCTTTTGGACAAATCCAACGTGCTGCTTTCCTTAGAGCAACTGGGCATGTCACCGAACGACCTTGAAACGCTGATGAAGCTGATTAAGGCTCCGCACGGCATTATTCTTGTCACCGGACCAACCGGCAGCGGCAAAACTACCAGTCTCTACTCGGCTCTGACGGTACTCAATCAGTCGGATGTCAACATCATCACGGTTGAAGACCCGATTGAATATCAGATCAACGGCATCAGTCAGATGCAGGTTAATAGTAAGATCGACCTGACCTTTGCCAACGGCCTACGCACTATTGTTCGTCAAGACCCAGATATCATCTTAGTTGGCGAAATCCGCGACCTCGAAACAGCGGTGATGGCAATCCAAGCGGCCCTTACCGGTCATTTAGTCTTTTCAACCCTGCACACTAACGACGCAGCCAGCGCAGTCACCCGGTTAATTGATATGGGTGTGGAACCGTTCCTCGTTTCCTCGTCGGTAAATGCGGTGATGGCCCAGCGTTTGGTGCGAAAAATTTGCTCAACATGCAAGGAGCCGTACACGCCCTCGCGTGAATCGTTAGAGCGACTCAGTTTGCCAAAAGAGTTTTATGGTGCTGTCCTACACCGGGGCAAAGGCTGTGAAGCCTGCCTGCACACCGGTTATCAAGGACGGCTGGGTATTTATGAGCTGATGCTTTTTTCCGAACAGATTAAAAGCCTGATTCTGACTACCTCTGATGCCGGGCAAATCAAGCGGTCTGCGCAGGCCGATCCCGATCACCCCATGACCACCTTGCGTCAAGATGGCCTGCGGAAGGTGTTAGCTGGACAGACCACCTTGGAAGAGGTCTTCCGAGTGGCGGCATGAGGTAATCAGTCACGGCATCAACTAACTTTCCCTCACCAAACGGATGTCCCACGCTTCAGAACGGCCTTCGTTGTTGGGATTTTCCACAATGCGGAACTCGAAAATTCGGGTCGAGTCTTGGAAATAATAATCACCTTCCAAAGTTGATTTGGAAAGGTGAAAGAAGACGGTTTCTGGCTTGAGTATGTGATTTTCCTGCATCCGATAGAAACGGAAAAAGCCGAAGCCACGGTCAGCATTAAAATTCGCCACTGTACCGCGTTGCCACTCGCCGGGTTCATTGTGATGAAGCTCATCTGGCTGAAAAGGCAGCAGACCGGGGATGAGAAAACCAGAAAGGAAAGAATCTGCCACTTCGCGCAGCTCGCGACTGACATTGTTGAAGCCGATTACATCGACCCGACAGCCCATGTTCTGCAAGGCAGTGACAAGACGGATGAAATCGCCGTCGCCGGTGAGAATGATGATTCGATCCAAGTTACGAGCCTGGAGCAGCGCGTCAATGGCCAAGTCCATATCCGCATTGGCCTTGGTGGTTACATTACCGTCCTCGTCTTCGTAGCGGCGCACGTATTTTTTGATAATCTTGAAGCCGCACTGCCGCAGGATGTTGTGGTAAAAATAAACCTTTTGTCGATAATCCGGCTCTTTGCTGGTGCGCTCCCGATCTTCGGCTAAATAACAGTTGGCCCGCAGCAGGATGGAGGAAGGAGTGTTGGCAATATCGACCAAGACATCATAACGCATCCCGTAGCCGCCGCTCATTTTGATATTTTCTGCATCAACATATATTCCAGTTTTTAACATGACAGAATCTGGGAAAAGATTGATTAAAGGAATCTGCTTCTCTGGGGGGGGTAAAATACGCTGCGAGGAGAGACCGCTCCCCTCGCGCTTAGGATTGTTAAACGGCATAAAGGTTATTCCCACTCAATGGTGGCAGGAGGCTTGGAGGAAATGTCATAAACCACCCGGTTGACACCCCGCACCTCGTTGATGATGCGGGTGGATATTCGTCCCAGCAGATCGTAAGGCAGTTGCGACCAGTCGGCAGTCATCGCATCGCGGCTATCGACCGAGCGCAGGGCGATAACGTGCTCGTAGGTGCGACCGTCGCCCATCACACCGACCGTTTGAATCGGCAAAAGAACGGCGAAAGATTGCCAAACCTTACGGTACCAGCCAGACAGCTTCATCTCTTCCAGAACAATCACATCAGCTTGGCGAAGGATGCGCAGTCGCTCGCCGGTAACTTCGCCCATGATGCGAATGCCCAAGCCAGGGCCTGGGAAAGGCTGGCGGTAAATAGCCTCTTCTGGCAAACCCAGTTCAAGGCCCAGCTCACGCACTTCGTCCTTGAACAACTCACGCAATGGCTCAATCAGAGCCAAGTGCATCCGCTCTGGCAGCCCGCCGACATTGTGGTGGGATTTGATTGGGGCTTTTCCGCGAAAAACGACTGACTCAATCACGTCCGGGTACAGAGTACCTTGAGCAAGATATTTCACCTGACCGAGCTTCTTGGCCTCTTGCTCGAAAATTTCAATGAAGCCGTAGCCGATTCGTTTGCGTTTTTCCTCAGGATCAGTGATGCCAGCTAACCGGTCGAGGAAATAGGTCTCAGCATCAATATCAATCACCTGCAAGTCGGTGCGTTCGCGGAAGAAGCGCAGCACACTTTCGCTCTCGTTGGTGCGCATCAAGCCGTTGTTGACGTGAATGCAGGTCAGTTGGCTGCCGATAGCCCGATGGATCATCGCCGCCACCACAGTGGAATCGACCCCGCCGGAGAGCGCGCAGATCACTCGGTCGCTGCCGACTTTGGCGCGGACTGATGCCACCGTGGACTCAATGAACGATTGCATCGTCCACGTGGCCTCGCAGCCGCAGATACCAAAGATGAAATTGCGCAGAATGTCGGTGCCGATCAGGGTGTGAGCTACTTCTGGATGAAACTGAACAGCGGTGAAAGGCTTGTCTGTGTGGCGCAGGGCCGCAAAAGGCGAGTGTGGACTGCTGGCAGTAGCGACGAAGCCGGGCGCGGCTTCGTCAACCCGGTCGCCGTGGCTCATCCAAACCTGATGATGAGCGGGTGCGGTTTCCAGACCACCAAAGAGGCCAGAAGCTTCACTGATCAACAGCTCGGCCTTGCCGAATTCACGCTTTTCCGCTTTCTCTACTCGACCACCGAGCTGCTGCATCATCAACTGTGCGCCGTAGCAGATGCCAAGCACTGGCACACCGAGTTCAAACAGCCCCGGATCAGAAAGCGGCGCGTCTTCGTCATAAACGGAAGCCGGACCACCAGAGAGGATAATACCCGCAGGCCGCAGCTCCTTCAGCTTGGCCAGCGGCAGGGTGTAGGGATGAATCTCCGAATAGACTTTCTGCTCACGGATACGTCGGGCGATAAGCTGGGTAGTCTGAGAGCCAAAATCTAATATAATAAGAGTGTTGCTGTGCATTATGCGTTTCTGTTAGGGTTGATTCCGACGGGTTACTGGCGTTCTGTCCGGTAATTTGGGGCTTCACGGGTGATATCAACATCATGAACGTGTGATTCACGCAGGCCAGCAGGCGAAATGCGGACGAATTTCGCCCGTTTGTGCAACTCTGGAATTGAGGCTGCGCCGCAGTACCCCATGCCAGAGCGCAGGCCACCGAGCAGTTGATAAATCATCTCGGCAATGGAGCCACGGTAGGGAACGCGGCCCTCGATGCCTTCAGGTACTAATTTGGAGGCTTCGCTTTCCTTTTTTTGAAAATAGCGGTCGCCAGAACCCTGCTGCATCGCACCCAACGACCCCATGCCTCGATAGCCCTTGTACTTGCGGCCCTGAAAGAGGAAGACCTCGCCTGGTGTTTCATCGGTACCTGCAAAAAGCGAGCCGATCATCACGCTACTGGCTCCGATGCCGAGGGCCTTACAGATATCGCCGGAGAACTTGATCCCGCCGTCAGCAATGATAGGAATATGCTTCTCTTTGGCCGCTTTTACCGCGTTCTGAAGGGCTGTGAGCTGTGGCACGCCCACACCAGCTACAATCCGAGTGGTGCAGATTGATCCCGGCCCTACGCCAACTTTAACCGCATTGGCACCGGCCTCAATTAAAGCAGCAGTACCTTCAGCGGTGGCCACATTGCCCGCAATCACCGGCATGTCTGGCCAAGCTGCCCGTACTTCGCGTACCGCTTGAAGAATACCTGCGGAATGCCCGTGCGCCGAATCCAGCACGATCACATCCACCCCTGCCCGCACCAGAGCCTCGGTGCGATCTGGCATATCCGGTCCCACGCCGATAGCCGCGCCAACTAACAACCTGCCGCTGCTGTCTTTGGCTGACATCGGGTATTGTTTAATTTTTTCAATATCCTTGATTGTGATCAAACCTTTGAGGTTTTCTCGCTCATCGACCACCAGCAGCTTTTCAATTCTATGCTCATGGAGCAGGGCCTTGCAGTGTTCTAAACTGATGCCCTCACGGACAGTGACCAAATTTTTGCTGGTCATTACATCCTTGACCCGCAACTCACCGCTGGAGACAAAACGAAGATCGCGATTAGTAACAATGCCGACTAATCTACCGTCTCGCAGCACCGGCAGACCAGAAATTCTGTATGAGGCCATCAAGGTTTCCACCTCGGCCACGCTTTGTTCTTCCGTCACTGTGATCGGATCAACAATCATGCCGGATTCTGATTTCTTTACTCGGCGAACTTCCCTTGCCTGATCTTCAATCGACATGTTTTTATGCACAATGCCGATGCCGCCTGCTCTGGCCATCGCAATGGCGGTGCGGTGTTCTGTTACCGAATCCATCGCTGCGGAAACCAACGGAGCGTTGAGATAAATCGTGTCCGTGAGCCGGGTGGCAAGGGAAACCTCCGACGGCAGGATTTCCGAAGCGGACGGGACGAGCAGGACGTCATCAAAGGTATAGGCTGGGGGTATGTCCTGGTCGAACATGGGAGGCTCCTTGTTGATTGGTCGTTTTCGCCGGGCAGAGCTGGGTCTGGACAGCACAAATAAAAGATTCGGCTATTTTAGCACCGCTGGCGGACAAAAGCAAACACAGGCGTGAAAAAAGAATGTTTTTCCTTGCTTAGGGCTTCTTTTGTTGAGCTGGAACCGTCCTGATTTCAAAAAGCGCGGGCCAGAGCTTGCCAGTAACAAAGAGCCTATCCTGCTCTGGGTCGTGCATGATGCCGTTGAGCACCGCCTCAGCATTGCCGTTCCGCATCCGAGCGCAAAGCTCTGAGAGATCAAGCCAAGCCGTAACTACGCCGGTTTCTGGACTGATAACCACTATGCGACATTCCTTCCAGATGTTGGCATAAATTGTGCCGTTGACGTATTCCAGCTCATTCAGTCGGTCAATTTCTTGCCCGTGATCGCGCACCGTGATCTGCCATTTTTCCGCCAGAGTTGCCGGATCGAGGAAATAAAGCGTTGCCGTGCCGTCACTGATAATCAGGCTGCTGCCATCATGGGTGATGCCCCAGCCTTCGCGGGGCCACGACCAAGTGTTGCGCAGGGCAAAGCTGCCTTTATCGTACTGAAAAATATTTTGGTTTTGCCACGTCAGCTGGTAGATGCTGTCTTGAAAAACAGTAATACCTTCGGCAAAAAATTGTGGTGCATAGTTCAACTGTTGCTCAACGTTACCGGTGACAAGATCAACCGGCGCAGGGAAGAACGTTCGTGCAAGCCCGTGCCTTCGTACACGCGGTCTTTATCCCAAACTAAGCCTTGGGTAAAGGCATTGCGGTCGTGAGGATATTCTTTGATCACAACAGCGGCAAGTTGCGCGGGCGAGGATGTCTCGCTGTGGCAGCCAAATTGGAAAAAAAGGGTGAGCAAAATTACGCAAGCCGCGCAACAAATGGTAGGCATTATTTTAGATAAGCAATGATATAGCTGAAGGCCGCAATGAGGACAAAAAAACAAAGAATCAACTTGATCGCTTTGGCTGGGACATGTTTTTGGCAGCGTGCGCCGAGATACATGCCGCAAAAACCGCCGATGCCGAAGAGGAAACCAAGCTGCCAGTCTGGGGCCACGGACATACCCGGATAAAAGCCGGACAGCAGTTGACAAACCAGTACGCCCGCGACCGAGGTGATAAAGGTACCCATTAAGGCGGCTCCGGCCACGGCATGAACCGGTAGCTGAAAAAAGGCAACCATGAAAGGCGCGATGATTGCACCGCCGCCGATGCCATATAGTGTTTCAGTTTTTAGATCGTTTTAAAAA
>JAGIXO010000240.1 GCA_026122915.1 Candidatus Electronema nielsenii
GCGGCATCAAGGAAAAATACGAGGTGCATCGACGCGGTGCGCATTCAGGATGCGGCGACTGTGGCGGCGGTTGTCCTGTCCAGCCGCTACATCAGCGACCGCTTCTTGCCGGACAAAGCCATTGATCTTATAGATGAAGCCGCGTCGCGTTTGCGCATCGAGATTGACTCCATGCCCACCGAGATTGACGAGCTGGAGCGCAAGCGGATCAAGATGGAGATCGAGCAGGAGGCTCTCAAAAAGGAGAAGGACAAGGCCTCGCAGGAGCAGCTTGCTCGGCTCAAGAAAGACTTGGCCGAATTGAACGACAAGCTCAATGGCATGAAAGGCCAGTGGCAGCTCGAAAAAGATGTCATCCAGCGCATCCGGGCGATCAAAACCAAGATTGACGAGGCCCGCAGCGAGGAGCAGCGGGCGGAGCGTGCCGGTGATCTGAGTAAGGTGGCGGAAATCCGCTATGGCCGCATTGTTGCTCTGGAAAAAGAGATGGAGGCCGAAAACCGCAAGCTGACTGAAGTGCAGCAGGATCACCAGATGCTCAAGGAGGAGGTCAGTGCCGAGGACGTGGCGGCGGTTGTCGCCAAGTGGACGGGCGTGCCGGTGGACAAGCTGCTCGAAGGCGAGAAGGAAAAGCTGGTTCAGGCCGAGAAACAGCTTGCCCGGCGCGTGATTGGCCAGAAAGAGGCCATCGTCTCGGTCGCCAACGCGGTGCGCCGCGCCCGTGCTGGATTGCAAGACCCGGACAGGCCGCTCGGCTCCTTCATTTTCCTTGGCCCTACGGGTGTCGGCAGAACCGAACTGGCCCGCAGCTTGGCGGATTTCCTCTTTGATTCCGAGCAGGCCATGATCCGCATTGACATGAGCGAATACATGGAAAAGCACTCCGTGGCCCGCTTGATCGGCGCACCTCCTGGCTATGTCGGCTATGATGAAGGCGGAATGCTGACCGAAGCGGTGCGCAGGCGGCCTTATTCTGTCGTGCTG
>JAGIXO010000241.1 GCA_026122915.1 Candidatus Electronema nielsenii
CCTTGACCAGGGCAGCGGAGCTGGGTCTTCATGCCCATCCTTCTACCCGCCTCTTTCTCTATCCCTGTGTCGCCTCTTATGTGGGCGGTGACATTGTTTCCGGTGCTCATGCCTGCCAGATGGCTAAGTCGGACAAAGTCAGCTTGTTTATAGATATCGGCACGAATGGGGAGATCGTGGTCGGCGGGAAGGATTGGTTAGTCTGCGCGGCCTGCTCGGCTGGCCCGGCCTTTGAGGGTGGTGGCATCCAATACGGAATGCGGGCCTCTACCGGGGCGATAGAGAAGTTTAAGATACACCCAGAAAGCCTTGAGCCGATGCTGGTCACGGTGGGACAAACCAAGCCGAGTGGCATTTGTGGCTCTGGCTTGATTGCTATTGTTGCCGAGCTGCTGGAGAACAAGGTCATTGATCAGCAAGGGAAGTTCCGGCATGACTTGGATACGCCGCGCATCCGGCCTGGCAGCAGCGGCTGGGAGTACGTCCTTGCTTGGAAGCACAACTCGATGATCGGCGAGGACATCATTCTCACCGAGGTAGATATTGATAACCTGATGCGGGCTAAGGGCGCGATGTATGCAGGCTATCAGACCCTGCTCGAATCGGTGGGACTGAGCTTTGCTGATCTGGAGCAAGTGATTCTGGCCGGTAACTTTGGGGCGTATCTCGATCTGGAGCAGGCGATCTGCATTGGCCTCCTACCAGATATCGACCGCAACAGCTTCTATTATCTTGGTAATGCCTCGATGCTGGGCTGCCAGATCAGCATGACTGACATGAACCGCTTCCGGGAGCGGGAAGCCGTGCGCCAGCTCATGACTAATATGGAGCTATCGGAAAGTCCAGATTTCATGCAGCACTATATGGCGGCACTCTTCCTGCCGCATACCGACATGCGTCTCTTCCCTTCGGTGAGCAAGAAGCTGGAGGACGTTTAACGGAACTTATCTCAAAATAAAT
>JAGIXO010000242.1 GCA_026122915.1 Candidatus Electronema nielsenii
CGTTATAAGAAAGCGGATTTTTCTTTATGCCTGCCATGATGTTCTCAAGAAATTCTGTTGTTCGCCGAAATTTATTTTGCTGTCACCGACTCACCGAGCGCACATTTTGCTTTGTACCCTATATTCGCAGCCGAGAAAAGTAAAAATTTCGTAGCTCATCCTCTTTCAAAAATACCACCACCAAATCATGCAGGCTCTGCTTTTAGCAGCTGGATTCGGCACCCGACTGCGTCCTTACACACTTGTCCGACCCAAGCCACTTTTTCCGATCTGTAATGTGCCGCTGCTGCACATTCTGTTAGAGAAGCTGACGACTGTAGGTTGCAAAAAAATCGTGGTCAATAGTCATCATCTTGCGGATCAAATTGCCGCTGCGGTAATAGATAGACCGGGAGTAATTCTTCAGCACGAGCCAGAAATTCTCGGCACCGGCGGCAGTCTGCGAAAGGCTGCAGAACACTTTACGGACGGGCCAGTTTTAGTAATGAACGGCGATATTTATCACGATATTGACCTTTGCCGCCTGTTCGAGGCCCATGTTGCGGGTAGCTCTGCGGTCACAATGGCCTTGCATAATTATCCTCGTTTCAACACCGTGAGGGTGCGCAATGACCGAGTCTGCGGCTTCGGCAAGACTGAGGCCGCAGAATCCCTACTGGCCTTTACGGGTATTCATGTCCTGAACCGAGAGGTGATCGAACAAATTCCAGCGAATGGCTTTTTTCATATCATCGATCTCTACGAACAGTTAGCGCAGGCCGGACAAATAGGCTTTGTCCGCGTTGACGGCAGCTTCTGGCAAGACATCGGCACTCCGGCGGATTATCTCGACGTGCATCGCCGCCTCTTGGAAGATAAAACACCTGCTTGGGTAATAAGTAAACAAGCTGACGTAGGAAAGAACGTGAAATTTAGCGACTGGGGTGCGGTTGAATCCAGTG
>JAGIXO010000025.1 GCA_026122915.1 Candidatus Electronema nielsenii
CATCCTTCAGCCCGTCAGGAGAAATTCTGTCACCGCAGCAGCTGTTTGACCCGCCCGCAGACAGGCTTCTCGCAAACGCCAGTTTTTTCTATCCCGTTCTCCAGCTCTATTGCTGATGCAGCGCAGCTCCACGCAGGGTAGATGGAAAGCCTCGCAGACCATAGCCACCGCCGCGCCTTCCATGTTTTCGCACAAGCCCTGATATTGACGGCCTATCTGCTGCGCTCTTTCCGTCGTGCCGCTTGAACTGCTCACGGTTACAAAATTCCCTTGCAGGCAGATAATTCCAATGTGCCGCAGAGCCTGTGCCGCTGCTTTGCGCAATCTATCATCTAAAATAAAGCTGTCCCTGACCGCCAAGCCCCGTTCCGCAAAACGTTCGATCCGTTCTGGCAGACAGATGCCGAGATCGCCCAAAATTTCCTGTTTAGCTATGCAGATATCTAAGAGCTGGGCTGGACTGTCAGGATAGGCTCCGGCAATACCGAAATTGACCACCGCGCCGATCTGTCCGCTGTACTGGTGGAGCATGGAGGTCAGTGACAAAGCGGTTTCCACTGGCCCAATGCCGGTGATCAGCCGCAGAACGCAGGCGGCAGCACCTCTATCTGCACCAAAAGCCTGCATTTCCAAGTCTGTTGCCGCTGCAATCAGGATTGTCATCAGACCGCTTCCTGTGGTCTCAAAGAATGAACTATGCGCCCCGTCTTCCTACGGGTATAATAATACAATCGGAACCTTTCTGTGTCCTGCATTTCAGCCGGAGCAGCAATTTCATTACGATGGAGGCAGATTATGATCTTTTCTCGCATCATCAGAGCAGACAGAAGCAGGGCGCAATTTGAGCGCAGCCTGTTCATGTGTATAGTGTTTTTTCTTTCTTTATTCATCGCGGTAGGCAGTGCCTCAGCCGGATACGGCCCTGAGATGCGTCGGATTCAAGAAGGCGGTGGCACGTGGGGAGCGATTCTCGAAATGTCCGCTAAGGTCAGAGGGCCATCTGTCCGTTTCACCATCCGCAAGAAGGACGGCTTATTTTTCAATACAGAAAGCAACATCTCAATCCGAACCGGGAGCTACAACGGCACGTCAGTTGCCTCTGACATTGTGCCATTAGGCAATAGTTCGGTGAATCTAACCGTGCGGTTAGACAACCGTAGTCCGGCGCAGAGCTATTACGCGTATCTCTTCAACAGCTACGGTCATGCTTGGGTCGGCCCGCTGAAGATCGACGGCTACGAAGAAAATTCAGAGTTGTCATCTTTTGATGATGAAACTACTTCTATCAGCGGCGGAGAAAACTTGGGACAACCTCGTATTGCCAACCGCCCGCAACCAGTTCGGCTCAATAATCAAGTCCGCATTCATGTGACCGCTGGTTCTTCCCGCTATGATGGCGGATTAGTGCAGGTGCAGTGTATTGCAGAGGATTCGGATCGCACCCGGAGCAATCCTTATACTTCTGGCTGGATTCGGGAAGGTGCAACTGTTACGGTGCCTTTCCGCTTTTATGCGACCGGGGACAAAATTATTTCCTGTGTTACGCGGGATGGCTGCTGCGCGAGCGCGTGGGTCAACCGGAGCATACGAGTGGAGCAGAACAACAGGGAACCAAATTCACCCAAAATTAGCTTTGGTCCGGCAGCTGCGACAGTAAACGTTCCGACATATGTCCACGTGCTGCCCGGCTCTGATCCTGATGGTGATCAGATCAAGGTAGAATGCAAGGCCGAGGATTCTGATAGAACTTCGTTCCGGCCTGTTAGCTCCGGTTGGCTCAGTCAGCCGCGTGAGGTGGATACCGTTTTTACTTTTGCTGCCATCGGGAGCAAAATTATTTCCTGCGTCACCGTTGATCGCAAAGGCGCAATCAGCGTTCCAGCAGAGCGGGCAATCGAAGTTGATGAGCAGAGCAGCAGAATAGAAGGCAAGAGGAGTCGCACAGAAACCAACATCAATATCTCGGTTGTAACTGACGCGGACGGCAAATCAGACAGCAAGGTCAGCGTACAGAGCAGCAGAAGTGAGGATTGCGCTCCCTTCTGTAGCGAGAACGGCGAAATCACCTACGACAAGCCGTATCTCCCGGAATACAGACCCGCTTATCCGTCTGATCCAAGTGACGGCGACTACGTTCTGCCTGAATCTGTGCCTGACCTATAAGCAGCAATCTTCTCAGCTGCCGGATAAGCTCCGGCAGCTGCCTTTTCTTTTTCCAAATATTTGCCAGTATCATGCCGGACAACATCCCGGAGGACTTCCGTCTCTCCTCTTACGATTATTTTCTCCCAGAACACCTCATCGCCCAGCAACCTGCTAATCAGCGTGAACAATCGCGGCTCTTGGTGCTGGATTGTACAAAAGGCCAGATCAGACATAGCCGTTTTGCGGCGGTTGGCGAGCTGCTGCGACCCGGCGACCTGTTAGTGCTAAACAACACTAAAGTTTTTCCGGCCCGACTGTTTGGCGTAAAGGACACCGGCGGCAAGGCCGAGCTGTTGCTGCTGCATTTTCCAGAAACCAGCAGCAAAGCAGGTGAGGCAGCGGCCTTGGCCTTGGTCAGAAGTTCAAAGCGTCCGCAGCGAGGTAGTTTGATTCACTTTGCTGAGGAGCTACAAGCGCGAGTTGAAGAAATTCTGCCGGATGGCAAGGTACGTATCACTCTGTTGTATCCAGAATCAGCTAACTTGGAACAACTGCTGGAGCAGCACGGCCAGCTGCCTCTGCCGCCCTATATCAGAAGGCCGGAGGGTAACAGCACAGCTGACTCGTTGCGTTATCAGACTGAATACGCCCGCCATATCGGCTCAGTGGCCGCACCCACGGCTGGACTACATTTCAGCCGCAACTTACTGGATGAGCTGGAAGAAAAGGGGATTCAACAGACCGCTGTCACCCTGCATGTTGGCTACGGCACCTTTGCCCCTGTACGCAGCAGCGATATCCGCGCGCATCAAATTCACAAGGAATTTGTCCGTGTTCCTGCTGAAACTGCTGAGGCCGTTAATGCTACGCGGGCGGCGGGCGGCAGAATCTGGGCTGTGGGTACCACCACCGCCCGCACCTTGGAGTTTGCGGCGGATGAAACAGGACGAATTACACCAACCGAGGGCCTCTGCGGATTGTATCTCTATCCGGGCTGCCGCTTTAAAGCCGTTGATAATTTGATCACCAACTTTCACCTGCCCCAGTCCTCGCTGCTTTTTCTCGTTTCAGCATTGGTGGGACGCACGCGGATTCTTGCCGCTTATGCTGAGGCCGTGGCGCAGGGCTATCGTTTTTTCAGCTACGGTGACGCAATGGCGATCATCACCAAACCATAGCCCTTATTCTTCCTCCAGCACATTAAAGGCGACATCTCGGCAAAATTCGGTACCCAGCAACAACGGATCATCAGCCTGATAAAGCAACGCGGTCTGGAGGAAAAGAAAGCTGTCGTATTCCATTTTGGTGAATTCTATAGCCATGCTCTCGCCGTTGACCCAAACCGCCACGCCTTTAGCTTGAAAATTCACCGGCGGGCCAGAAATACCAGCCTCTCGCATAGCTATTTTACAGACATCGCCAACTTTTTGCTCAAACTGTCCCTTGACGCAAAGGCCGCCAAGGCTGAGATTGGAGACAATCTGCTGCTCATAGTTCCGTTCCCCGAAATCCAGTTGCACACTCTGGTTAAAATTCACCCGGGTAAATCGACGAATGCCTGTATTCACGATGCCTGCCGTCTGCTGAAGAGATAAGAAAAAACGTGCGTAAATTTTACAATATCCGCTTCCACTCTTCAATAAGAACCAGCGGTGAGAACAGCGGCGCGGGTCAGCTCAGTCAAATCGTCCGCACTGATGATGTACGGTGGCATGAGGTAAATCAGCCGACCAAAGGGTCGAATCCACACGCCTTGCTCGACAAAAAACTTTTGTAACGCGGCCATATTCACCGACTGCTGCATCTCGATCACGCCAATAGCCCCCAGTACCCGCACCTCCGCGACCTGCTTGCACCATCGGGCGGCTTCTAACTCCTGCCGTAGCTGTCGCTCAATGGCCGCAATTTTCTCCTGCCAATTGCTTTGCAGAAGCAGCTTGATCGAAGCCACCGCCACCGCGCAGGCCAGCGGATTGCCCATAAAAGTGGGGCCGTGCATAAACAGGCCCGGCTCATTTTGAGAGAGAGTACGAGCCACGTGGTCGATGCAAAGGGTGGCAGCAAGAGTCATGTAGCCACCAGTCAGTGCCTTGCCGAGACAGAGAATGTCCGGGCTGATTCCGGCGTGTTCCGCAGCAAATAATTTACCCGTGCGACCAAAGCCAGTGGCGATTTCATCAAAGATCAACAGGACATCGAAGTGATCACAGAGCTGGCGCAGCTCGCGCAGATACTGGGGATGATAAAACCACATTCCCCCAGCACCTTGAACGATTGGCTCAATGATCACCGCTGCAATTTCCTCGTGATGTTCAGTCAGCAGCACGGCTACTTCTGCGATGTCCTCTATCTGCCAGTCAGCACCGAAGCGACAGTGCGGACGCGGGGCGAAAAATTGCTGGGGCAAGACATGAGCAAACAGACTGTGCATCCCGGTGATTGGGTCGCAGACGGACATGGCGTGCAAGGTGTCGCCGTGATAACCACCGCGTACAGTGAGAAAACGGCACTTTTTCGGCAACCTTCTTGCCTGCTGATATTGCAACGCCATTTTCAGAGCAACTTCAACGGCCACTGAGCCAGAATCACAGAGAAAGACTTTATTTAAACCAACAGGAGTCAATTCGACCAGCAGACGGCACAGTTCTATTGCTGGTTCGTGAGTCAAACCACCAAACATCACATGGGCCATTTTCTCCGCTTGGACGCAGAGAGCTGCGTTCAACACCGGGTGATTATAACCGTGAATAGCCGCCCACCAAGAGGACATGCCATCGATCAGCTCGCGACCATCACAAAGCCGGATACGCACCCCGTTAGCGGATTCTACCGGATACACCGGCAGCGGCTCGGTCATCGAGGTGTAGGGATGCCAGATGTGCTGCTGGTCAAAATCTGTGAGGTCGCGTGCAAGCACAGATCACTATCTTCTAAAAGAAAACAGGACACCAATGAAAAGACTACTCACTAAGATAACTACTAAATACGTGCATATTTTGATTAAACCATTATATCTGGGATGATTAATTCCAAATGTCTGCGTCAGTGACCAAAATCCGTGGCTGATATGCAAGGATAAAGCTGCTATCCCGACGGCATAAAGTACAGCCAACAAGGGATCAGTAAGTGTTTGACTGATTCTGTCTGCCAGCGGCACAGCCTGATCAGCAAAATGCACTGTGCCAAGATGCAGAAAAAGAAATGCCAGCACGGTAGCTCCGGTAGCGGGCATGGTGCATGCAATCCAAACAGCAGACTTGCTAACTGCGTATCTGTGACCTTGAGCCTTTCGGTTACTCAGAAACAGACTGACACCAGTGACGATATGCAGTGCAAAAATCGCCAGCAACAGCAAACCCGCTGTTGGTAGAATTAGGCGAAATGAATGCAGGTGTTCAGCGTAAGCAGCGAATGCCTCACGGCCTTGAAAAATTAGGCTGTTTCCTGCCCCATGAACTATCAGGAAACCACCGAGCAGTAGCCCGGTCAGAGCCATAATATATTTTCTGCCTAATGAGGAGGCAAAGACGCGGAACACGTGAGACATACTTTGAGTCGTGATTACGCAGGAGATCTAATAGATCAGCAGATTTTGTGAATACAGATAACCAAATGCAGCCAGCGAACCAGCGATACCCAACAGCACGTCGTCCCAGCTCCAAAGTTTTTTGCTCCAGAGATCAAGTGCTTCTTTGGCCACATTCACCACAATGCCAGAGAGATAAAGCGGTGGCCAGTACACGCCCAACAGGGTGAGCGCAAAGCCCCAGAAAAAATGCGCTTGGAGATCAAAGCGAAAAATTCGCATCACGATCTCGCCCCAGTGCTCATACCGCTCCAGTAGGGTCATTTTATTTAAAATTGGCTAATTCCTTCATCTCACGGATGACTGCTGCATAATCCGGTTGCCCGTAGATGGCTGAACCAGCAACAAAAATATTAGCCCCGGCCGCAGTCATTGCTTTGATCGTCTTAGGCTGATACCGCCGTCGATCTCAATGCCCGCAGCTGGGTTTACCTCGTCGAGCATGGTCCGCAATTTCCGGCACTTGCCCAGCGTCGATTCAATGAAGGACTGGCCGCCGAAACCGGGATTGACGCTCATTAGCATAACCAGATCAAGCTCTTCCAACACGTATTCCAAGGCCGAAAGCGGCGTGGCCGGATTCAGCACCGCGCCTGCCTTTTTGCCGAGACTGCGGATGTAATTCAGACTGCGGTGGAGATGAACGCACGCCTCAGCATGGACGGTAATCCAGTCCGCTCCAGCTTCGGCGAAATCTTTAATGTACCTATCAGGTTCCGCAATCATCAAATGAACATCGAGTGGCAACGTAGTGATTTTTCGTACCGCTTTGACTACCAATGGGCCGATGGTGATATTCGGCACAAAATGGCCGTCCATCACGTCGATATGAATCACTTCAGCACCAGCGGCCTCAACCGCCCGGATTTCTTCACCGAGCCGAGAAAAATCGGCAGAGAGGATAGAAGGGGCAATCATCAATTTTTTCATCATTTTTCAGCAAAAAAATGGCAGTGTATTGCTTTGAAAAGCACGTTGATAAACAGACTACGCAATCAACCTGTAAGGTACCATGAACCTCTTGCTGATGGCAAGGTTTCATGACAGTGTTCAAGCTGTCCGTTTTGCATAAAAAGATATCCCCCTGTCCAGTGAAGAGGCAGGGGGATGATCAAAGGAGGATTTGTGGCTTATTTTTATGGTACGGCTTCCGCGCTGATAAGTCAATGGGTGGTGGATTTTTTAATGAGATTTATTCTCAAGTGCTATTAATTTTTTACAATTTTAGGAGATGAGCCTTCTGAAGATTTTGAAAAACGTTGCAAAGCTGCCGCACTGCCCGTACTATTTCAGATAGACGGCAGCACCTTTTTCAACAACAACAGACAGGATCAACCATGCGCAAGATAGTAATTTCCACCGGCGGCGGCGATGCGCCCGGCCTGAATGCGGTTATTTTTGCAGTCGTGAAATCAGCCTCTCGACTTGGCTGGGAGGTTTATGGTAGCAAACACGGTTACAAGGGTTTTCTTGACCCAGACGAACTGGTACGCCTAACCCCGGATGACGTGGAAGGCATTACCCCCATCGGCGGCACCATTCTTGGCACCACCAACAAGGGTAATCCCTTTGCCATGCCAGTGCCAAATTTGGCGGGTGAGGTGCAGATTGTTGATGTTTCCGAGCGGGTTATGGCCAGCTTTCGGCGGATGGGTTTCGATTGCCACATCGCTATCGGCGGCGACGGCAGCTTGGACATAGCTCATCGTTTTGCTTTGATGGGAATGCCGGTGATCGGCGTACCTAAGACCATTGATAACGATTTAGAGGCCACTGACCGCACTTTTGGCTTTGACACCGCTGTTTCCACCGCCACCGAAGCCCTCGACAAACTGCATTCTACCGCTAAGTCGCACGACCGAGTGATGGTGGTGGAGGTCATGGGCCGTGAATCCGGCTGGATTGCCCTTTATTCTGGCATTTCCGGCGGTGCAGACGTAATTTTGTTGCCAGAAATTCCCTTTGATATGGAAGCAGTTTGCCGCAAAATCACTGAGAATGAGCTGCACGGCAAGCATTATTCCATCGTGGTGGTGGCGGAAGGTGCCAAGGCCCAAGGCGGTCAGGTGATGAACCGAGGCAAGGGTGAGGCCGGGCGGGCCGAGATGGTGCTGGGTGGTATTGGCGAATGGGTGGCTGAGGAAATTCGGCAGCGCATCGGCAAAGATACCCGCTCCTTAGTGTTAGGCCATTTGCAGCGGGGCGGCTCGCCTACTACTTTTGACCGCCTACTGGCCCTTCGTTTCGGCGGAGCAGCTGTACGGATGGCTGAGGCTGGCCAGTTCGATCACATGGTGGCTTGGACACCGCCGACTATGTCTGCTGTGCCGCTTGAGGAGGCCATCCGCCGCCGCAAGCAAGTCGATCCGGCCAGCGACAAGGTGCTGACCGCTCGCTCCATCGGCATCTGCCTCGGCGACGGAGAGTAGGCCGTGCGTACTTCAGCAGCTCTGCAAGAAATCTACGACCGGCTGCTGGCGCATTTTGGCCCGCAGCATTGGTGGCCCGGCGACAGTCCCTTTGAGGTGATGATAGGTGCTGTCCTTACCCAAAACACCAACTGGTGCAACGTCGAGAAAGCGATTGCTAACCTAAAGGCGGCAGAGCTGCTTTCTCCGGCTGCCCTATCTGCCCTGCCGCTGGAGACTTTAGCTGAATATATCCGTCCGGCAGGGTATCATAATCTCAAGGCAGCTCGGCTAAAGAACTTGCTGGCCTTGATTGAGGAACAGGGCGGTGTGCAGGATTTACTGAATCAGCCGACTACCGCGCTGCGAGAGCTGCTGCTGGCAGTGAAAGGTATCGGACCAGAGACCGCTGATTCCATCGTCCTGTATGCGGCAAGCAAGCCTATCTTTGTTGTCGATACCTATACCAGCCGCATTTTGATGCGCCACGGGCTGATTCCTGAAGATTCGGACTATTTCCAGATTCAGGATTTGTTTATGGATAATTTGGAAGAAGATGTGGCCTTATTCAACGAATATCACGCCCTGCTGGTCCGAGTGGGCAAAGAATTCTGCGGCAAGTCAAAACCAAAATGTGAGGACTGTCCGCTGAATAGATTAGGAAAGAGCTAAACTTTTAATCGCAAAGATACTCGTTGATAGTCATTGGGTTAGACCTATTGACACACCCCGCAACGACGGCAGCGTGATGTGTCGCAGGGTGGAGTTGCTTCAGCCCGCAGAGCCTTTTCCAACTCGCGATGCAGATAGTCCTTTCTGATCCCTTGATCAAGCACTTCCCAGCAGAACAGCTCGTCCGCAGTTCTCGGTCGGATGGCGTACTGCCAAGCAGTCAGGCCGTGCGCCTTCATTGCCTGTTTGAAAGAAGATTTGCCCGTACCGATATCCAAAAGCACCGGAGCGATGCGGCGATCGGCGCGGGCAAAGACCGCTTGTGGTAGCACAGTTTCAGGCCGATCAGCTTTGAACTGGATATTATCTATCCCAGCGAGTGCGGTTTTGAGCTGCCTGATGGTGTTATTCAGTCGCAGCAGAGCGTTTTTTTCGCTTTGATCGCGCAACACCTCATCATCATTCAAGCCACCGAAAGAAAGATATTGGAAAGGTGTCCACGGTTTGGGGACAAAGCTGTTGACCGAAAGGACGATTTCGCAAACCCGTCCTTTTTTTCTACCGATAGGCAAAATGCAATCACGGACTTTGCGTACTAAGTCGGCCAGCTCGTCAAGGTCTTGCTGAGTTTCTGTGGGCAGGCCGATCATCACATACAACTTGAGAGTAAAAATGCCCGCCTCAGCCAAGGCCGCCGCCGCCGCAAGCAAATCTTCTTCGGCCAGTCCTTTGTTGATCACTTGGCGCAGCCGTTGCGAACAGCCGTCTGGGGCAATAGCCGCTGATTTCAACTGAGAGCGAGAGAGTAGCTCCAGAAGGCGCGGCGAAATTCGGTCAGCACGCAGGGAAGAAAAGGAGAGGGCGCAACCGGTTTCGGTCAAGAAGGCGGCGATCTGATCCAGCGTCGCCGAATCAGCCATTTCCATGCCGAGCAAACCAGCGCGATCAACGCCGTTAGGCCGCTCGGCTAAACCGGCTAAAATCGCATCCGCATCCCAAAGCCGGGGCGGACGATAGATGAATCCAGCGGCGCAGAAGCGGCAACCACGGCTACAGCCACGGCCCAGCTCGGTCATGTACATACCCAGTTCCGCTTCCGGCGAGAGCAGCTCAGAATGCGCGGCCCGGTCAGTGGTTTGCAGCACGGCTCGGCGCACCCGCTGGGGTAAGCCAGAAGCAACAGTGATATCCAACACCCGCCCGTCGTCGTCATCATAACGAAAGCTGTAACCACTCGGCACATAACAACCGGGAATCGTTGCGCCAATACGGTGCAGTAATTCTTGCCGGTTGCTGGTCGTAGCGAGTTCAGTCAGCAGCTGCGGTAAAACCGCTTCAGCCTCACCGATCACCATTAAATCGGCAAAGCGAGCCAGCGGTTCTGGATTCATGAACACTCCAACTCCACCCAAAATGACGAGTGGGTTTCCGGCAGTAACCAAGTTGCTGCGGTCAGCAGCATAAGGCGCAATTCCTCCCGCAGCGAGCATGGCAGCCAAGCGGGGATAATCTTGCTCAAAGCTGATTGAGCCAAAAATCAGGGGGAAATCGGAGAGAAGACGGTCGGATTCCAGCGAGCGGAACGGCTCCTCTCGCCGCGGATAGACGAAGCGTTCGCAGACAAGATGATCAAAGCGGTTCAGCAAGCGATAAACGAGCTGAAAGCCGAGATTGGAGACTGCTAAAGGATAGGTGTTGGGATAAAGCAGGGCCGCAGGCAGGCGACCCTTCCATTTTTTGCGGACTGTGCCAGTCTCCGCTGCCAGCAGGGGATGCAAGAAAAAACCGCTGAATCAGCCGACTGCGGCTCAGTTGGATTTTTTGCGAATGTAGGCCGGCTCGTCCCACTCAGCCAGATCGTTTTGATCGTCAAAGACGGGCGTGGGCATAGGCCGGATGCCTTTCGGCACGGGATTAGGCCGAGCAAAGCTCACAGCGCGATGTTCCGGCTCTTGGAGAATGCGCTCCGGCTCTGCTGCTGATTGCTGTTTGAGGTTCTTGCGGCCAGCTCGCCCCACTGCATCTAACTCGGAGATGGTCTCCCCTTCCTCGCGCCGAGAAATGCCGGTAGCGATCACCGTCACTCGCAGCTCGTCGCCCATGTTTTCGTCGAAAAGCGCACCGATGATGATATTGGCATCTTCGTGCGCCTTATCCTGAATTAAGGCAGAAGCCTCCATGAACTCGTTCATGGTCATGGTGCTGGTGGCGGAGATGTTGATCAGAATACCGAGTGCACCGTCGATGCCCACATCTTCCAGCAACTGGTTGTCGATGGCCCGTTTAGCGGCCTCAGCAGCACGATTTTCGCCGGAAGCGGAGCCAGAACCCATGATTGCCGGGCCGACTTCTTTCATGACCGTTTTGAGGTCGGCAAAGTCAACGTTGATATGACCAGGCAGATTAATCAGGTCGGTGATACCCTTGACCGCTTGCAGAAGGACATCATCCACCATCTTCATCATCTCCACCATCGTGGAGTTTTTCTGCATCAGGCCGAGCAGCCGGTCGTTTGGCACGGTGATGATAGTGTCTGCGTTCTTCTTCAGCTCTTCCCAGCCCGCTTCAGCGTTGCGCATCCGCTTCTTGGCTTCAAAATAAAAGGGCTTAGTGACAACTGCAACGGTCAACGCGCCTTTTCCCTTGGCAAGTCCAGCAATTACCGGTGCAGCTCCAGTACCTGTGCCACCACCAAGACCAGCGGTAACAAAGACCATATCTGCATCCTCGATGGCGTTGCTCAGGTCTTCCAAACTTTCTTCGGCAGCCCTCCTGCCCATCTCAGGATCAGCACCTGCGCCCATGCCTTTGGTCACGGTTGGCCCCAGCTGAATACGGATGTCCGCCCTTGATTTTTCCAGAGCCTGCATGTCCGTATTGGCAACAATGAACTGTACTCCGGCTAACCGGTGTTCCACCATCGTGTTGATGGCATTACCGCCGCCGCCGCCGACTCCGATCACTTTGATCGTCGCTACTGCCTTTTCTTCTGCCATTCTGTATGACATGCCATTCCCCTCAAGCCTTTTCCGCTGCATCAATGAAATTCATTGTACCGCTACTCCGCTTGCCGCTCAATTCTTTTTCAGATTTTCTAAATAATATTTTTCAGAAAATTTTTCAGCTTGCTGACCACATTTCCGCTCTCCGCAGGCTGAATGCTGCGAGCCGTGCTACCGTACAGCACTAATCCGACCGCTGTAGTACACCGAGGTGATTCAATATCCTCTACTCTGCCACCCACACCCTGCGGGCAGCTAATCCGCACTGGCATGTCAAAAATTTGTTCGGCCAGATCAACAATATTGGCTAACAGGGCGGTGCCGCCGGTGATAACCATGCCCGCGTTGATCCGATTTCGGTAGCCTGAGCCACAAATTTTTTTGTTCACTACCTGTAAAATTTCCTCAATCCGAGCTTCTAAGATTTCCACCAGCACTTTTTGGGAAACCTTGCGAGCCTTGCGGTCGCCCACCGTCGGCACTTCAATAATGTGATTTTCCTTGATCAACGAAGAAACTGCGGCCCCATAGCGATATTTAAGCATTTCCGCCTCTTGGAGCGGAGTACGCAGACCAACCGAGAGATCATTGGTCAAATTGTTGCCGCCTAAGGCCAACTCCCACGTATATTTGATCGTGCCGTTGCAGAACACAGCTAAGTCGCTGGTGCCACCGCCAATATCCAAAAGAGCCACGCCCAGTTCCATTTCGTCCGGGGTCAGCACAGCTTTAGACGAAGCCACTGACTCCAGCACTACTTCGGTTACGTTCAGCCCCGCCCGGTTGCAGCTGGTGATCAGATTATGCAACGAAGTGATATCAGCAGTGACAATATGCACATTGGTAGCTAAACGCACTCCAGTCATACCGAGCGGATTCTGAATACCGGTGTGATCATCGACCATGTATTCCTGCGGCAAAACGTGAATGATCTGCTGGTTGTCCGAGACCTTGACGGTTTGCGCGGCTTGAATGACCGCGTCGATTTCCCGCTGGCGGATTTGCTGGTTATTAATGGCAATGATACCAGGGGAGTTAAAGCCCTTGACATGCGTACCGGCAATGCCCACATACACGGATTCAATATCGCAACCCGCCATGTCTGAGGCACTGTCGATGGCTTGACGAATAGCTCTAACCGTCGATTCAATGTTGACCACCACGCCTTTTTTCATGCCTGACGAGGCTGCGGTACCCACGCCGATGATGTTCAGACAGCCGTCAGGAAAGACTTCGCCAATCACCGCGCAAATTTTAGTGGTACCAATATCTAACCCGGCAACCAGCTCACCCGAACCGGCCTCACGAACCGGCTTAATTTCTCCGGTATCCTCAGGCATCACTTCTTTTATATCCAGCTCTTCCATTACACACTCCGCCTACGGTTTCAGACTGGCCACCAGAATGCGGTCAGTCTGATAATCCATGCGAATTTCTCTGATATATTCAATCTTCTCTTTGCGATACAACCGCTCAAGTAGTCTGACGAGCTGATAATATCTGATTTTAATCTTACCATATCCTATATAAATAGGAAAGGGGCGTTCCGCAAGATATACAATAATTCCCTTGTCCCTGTCCCGGCTTATTTGAATTTCTGACAAAGCCTGCATGGGCAGAATGGGATTGCCTTGAGCGGCCAAACGGAGAAATTGCACTGCATCTGCCGCTACACCTTCAGAAAGATTGAATCCTCTCGGTTCTTCAGGCAAATGCATACCAGTGATCACTGGAAAATCAATATCCTGACCCGATTCAACCGGAGCAAAAATCGTACCGCCTTGATCCACATAATATAAACTTTGGTTGCCGCTTCCTTCTCTATTGACCAGAGCCAAAGGCCGCCGTTCCTGTACCTGAATGTGGAGGCTGTCCGGCCACGAACGCCGGATACTGACTTGATCAATCCAAGGATGGCTGCGGATGCGCTGTTCTGTTTCCGGTAAATTAAAGCCAAGCAACGGCATTCCCTGCCGAATGTCAGCCAATGCCAGCACTTGCTCTTCACGCACGGTGCGGCAGCCTTGCACCGTGATTTGTCGTACCTGAAAAGCACCAGAATTCTCTAAAGCCTGATAGCCACGTAGCCCGGTCACAACCAGCAGTACCGCCAGCAGCCCGGCCAGCAGAGCTGTCTTGGACAGATGCAGAAGTTGGGCCGCTTCTTGGCTGCTGGTGGCTGCATCTTTTCGATACGGGCCGTTATTGACCGACGGCGCAGACCATCTTGAACCCGCAATGGCGGCGCGGAAGCTACGAAAGGTGTTTGAATGTCCGGGGCGGTGCTGCCGGTATCGTTTCCTCTTTGAGCCAACTAACGGACTTTGTGAGTATATCACGGAGAATCATTTTCCTGAATGATTCGTACTTCCGGCTCCAGCTTAACCGCGAACTGGGCAAAAACTGCTGCCTGCACCTGCTTCATGAGGGTTAAAATATCCGTTGCTGATGCGCCGCCGGTGTTGACGAGAAAATTGGCATGAACCGGCGAAATCATCGCTGCGCCGCAGCTCGCGCCTTTCAGCCCGGCAGCCTCAATCAGCCGACCAGCAAAATCACCGGGGGGATTTTTGAAAAAGGAGCCTGCTGAGGCGACACCCGCTGGCTGCTTGCCTTTTCTTCGCTCTACGTAGGCGGCGCAACGGCTGCGGATATCTTCCTCGCGGTCAGGACTCAGGCCGAACCACGCCGCTGTGATGACTGCGCTGCTGATTTCACCGTCAGCAAGGGCCAAATTGCGGTAGCTCAAGCGCAGCTCCGCAGATGAAATGTGCCGGATATTTCCCTGGTTGTCAACACGTTCTATTGCCAAAAGCCGCTCGCCGACCTCACAGCCCCACGCTCCGGCGTTCATTCGCACCGCACCGCCGACTGAGCCGGGTATGCCAACTAAGAATTCTAATCCGGCCAAGCCCTGCCCGCTGCACCAAGAGACCAATTTACCCAAGGCACAACCTGCTCCAACTTTGATTATCGTTGCAATTTCGTTGCGCTCTTGCAGTGCTATTGTGTTGAATTCGCCCTTGAGCCGGATGATTGCGCCGGAATAACCGCTGTCCACCACGAGCAGATTGGAACCCCGCCCGACAATAAGAAATTTAATTTCTTCCTCAGCCAGCAAAGCGAGAACACGGCGCAATTCTTCCAGATTCGCCACCTCGATCAGCGCGGCTGTCTTGCCGCCTGCTCGCAAGGTGCAGTATTCAGCCATTGGCGCGTCGAAGCGAAGTTCAGCCAAGCCTGCTGCCGCCAGTCGTCCGCGCTGCCGCTCGTTCATGATTTTAGCTCGACAGAGGAAATCCCTTTCTGTTCCAGCAAAGTAAGCAACTGCTCGCCGATCTGAACGATACTGCCCGCGCCCAAGGTCAGCACCAAATCGCCCGGCTCGATGAAATCAAAAAGATCAGCCGGAAGGGTGGCCAAGTTGGCGTGATGATGGGCCTGCCGTTGACCGTGCTGCTTGATCGCCTCCAGCAAAGCTGCGCTGGTCACGCCCTCAATGGGCTGCTCGCTGGCCGCATAAATATCGGTCAGGATCAGCACATCGGCTCGATAAAAAGCTGTGGCGAATTCATTGAACAGCCCCTTGGTGCGGCTATAACGGTGCGGCTGAAAAACCACCACCAGACGACGGTCAGGCCAGCCGTCGCGGATCGCGTCCAGCGTAGCGCGGATTTCCGTCGGATGATGGCCGTAGTCATCCACCACCAGAATGCCCTGCTTCTCGCCCTTGATTTGCAACCGCCGCTGCACGCCCTCAAATTTCTCCAACGCATGGGCGATGACCGGAAATTCAATCTCCAATTCTAAGGCCACGGCAATGGCGGCAAGGGTGTTGAGGATGACGTGCCGTCCCGGTGAGTTGCGCCGCACGCGGCCCAGCTCTTTGCCGCGAAAATAGACGGAAAACTCGCTGCTCAGACCTTGCTTCTCGATTTTTGCCGCATGAAGATCAGCCTGCTCGGTCAGTCCATAGGTAATTTTGCGCCGCTGGATTTGCGGCAGCAGGCTGGCGATATTGGCATCATCCAAGCAGAGCACCACCGCGCCATAAAAAGGGATGCGGCTGATGAATTCGAGGAAGGTCTCTTTGATGTGATGGAGATCACGATAATAATCCACATGCTCCAGATCAATGTTGGTGACAACCTCAATCACCGGCCAAAGTTTAAGAAAGGAGCCGTCGCTCTCATCGGCCTCAGCCACCAAAAATTCGCCTTCGCCGAGATGGGCGTTGCTGCCACCGAAACAATCAACTTTGCCGCCTACGGCTACGGTCGGATCGAGGCCAGCCTCGTGCAGCACCGCCGCAATCAGCGAGGAGGTTGAGGTTTTGCCGTGACTGCCAGCGATGGCGATGCCGTATTTCTTCAGGCGCATCAGCTCGGCCAGCATTTCAGCCCGCTGGATCACCGGAATCTGCTGCTCGCGGGCGGCTAAAACTTCGGGGTTATCCGCCGCCACTGCCGAGGAAACCACCACCACATCCGCTCCGGCGACCCAATCCGCCTGATGGCCCTGATGAATGATTCCACCAATTTTTTGCAGGCGGCGGGTGGTATCCGAGCTGCGGAGGTCTGAGCCGCTGACTTTATAGCCGAGATAAAGCAGCAGTTCGGCGATACCAGACATACCGATGCCGCCAATGCCAACAAAATGAATATGTTTATTTTTTTTGTACATTATTTTTCGATCAATTCCATACAATCAGCCAAAATCCGTTCCGCCGCATCCGGTACGGCTACTTGCCGCATTGCCGCGCCCATTTGCGCCAGCTCGTTCGCATTTCCTGCCAGCACCATGATCGCCGCTGCCAGCCGCCCGGCATTAAGCTCCTCTTCCCTATACATCCTCGCACCGCCGCCTGCAACATAATAACTCGCATTGGCGGCCTGATGATCGTCCGCCGCGTGTGGATAAGGAATGAGCAGAGCAGGCAGCCCCATCACGGCTAACTCGGCGAGCGAAGTCGCCCCAGCCCGCGCCACGGCCAAATCAGCTTGAGCATAGACCGCTGCCATGTCCTTGATAAAGGGCGCAACCTCGGCTTCGATATCTGCTGCGGCATATCCGGCCCGCACCTGTTCAGCATCGGCTGCGCCGGTTTGGTGAATCAGCCGGAAGGGAACGGGTTGCTGTTTTTTGATAATCGCCATTGCCTCCAGCATCAGCATATTAATCCGGTGCGCGCCAAGACTGCCGCCCATAACCAAGAGCGTGAAAGGCGTGTTGGCTTCTTGCTGGCTCTGCTTCTGCTCCGCAGCGGCTAAGATTTCCGCTCGAACAGGATTGCCGGAAACTACGGTTTTTGCAAGCGGAAAAGGATAGTTGCCGGGAATAGAGACAAAGACTTTGTTGACAAAACGGGCGGTCAGGCGATTGGCGAGACCGGGGATGGAGTTTTGTTCATGGATGCAGGCAGGCACGCCGAGCAACCGAGCAGCCAAAAGCACCGGCCCGGTGACGTAGCCACCCACACCGAATACCAGCTCCGGCTGAAATTGTTTGATAAGGTGGCAGGCTTCCAGCACGGCTTTCGGCAGGCTGGCAAGGCTTCTGATGCGATGCGTCAAGCCCATGCCTTTCAGTCCCATGCAAGTGATAGATTCCTGCTGGAAATCCAGCCCTGCCAGCGTGTCGCGGTCAAGTTGACGCTTGGTGCCGATGAACATGATCTCGCAGCCGGGAAACCGCTGCCGTAAGGCTGCTGCTAAGGCAATGCCGGGGAAGAGGTGGCCGCCGGTGCCGCCGCCAGTGATTATGATGCGCATGGCGTATCCGTCTATATTTTGTCTATATTTTTAAGAAATTTTCTTTTTATCCGCATTCTGAATCATCTTGTCCAGGAGATCCCTTCTCAGTATCTAACATATTTATATTTAAATGTTTGCACAATTGATTAGCAAAATATGCGCTCTCTAATATGTAGATTAGCTCGCGAATCCTTTGGTGATGCAAAAGATTTTCAATTTTCGATTTTATATATTTATAAACTAAATACACAGCAAATATCGGAGATATGATATAAAGAAAAATCTCTGCGTGTAAACTCTTTTCAACAAGAGTTGAAGATATTATGATTACAAAACAAGAAAAAAGACCTGTCGCGAGTAGTACGGACGATATATCTATCATTGTATCTGATACATACCATATCGAAGACATTAGTCTTACATGAGCTTTATTCTTTTGAATTTTTACATATTGCCTTGGAAATAAAAATTCAAGTCGTATCTTCAGGATGTTGACAAAATGTTTTGTTTTGTATTTATAGTTATCTTCATTGGATCCTCCCCATCTAATCATATTAGACAGATGGTAAAGACCTCTCTTGTTAAGATAACTCTTCAAATCTCCATAAGGAAATTCTGCGCAATCCTCATATTTATCAACATCTTCAGCTGATTGTGGATATATCCCCCTGCATTTACAATAATAATAATCTATAAGGCATAGCTTTTTAACTGGTTTAAGCAAAATAGGGCCAGTAGTCTTGTATTTCTGAGGCGTTTTTTCAAAACTTTTACGGTCTGGCACCTTGATATCTTGACGGAAAAATATATACCCAACTACATAGCTAATTATTAAAAATAACAACCCATAAATGCTGCTGAACCCTTCCTTTGTGAAAATAAAAATATATTTTGCTATATCATTATAGAATATTCTTCCTCCTGAAAGAATATCAGTATGACTGTGTGCTTGTTTTATTTGCGAATTTATCATTTCAAAAGCTATGGCCAAAGGAATCATGATGGCAGGAACAAGAGATATCATAAATATTACGCCTGGAACTAATATCCCAAAAAATTCTACCAATGGAAGCAGAAAGTCCTTCAGATTGTCTGGAGACTCTAACTTATACCCTTCTGGAGTAGAAGGAGCGTTAGTAGCATTATTATCCTTGTTACCTAATGTGC
>JAGIXO010000026.1 GCA_026122915.1 Candidatus Electronema nielsenii
GGGGTTTTTGGTATGGGAATGAACAGCGGAGCCTCAGTTCTGGTCCGGCAGTCCGGCGAGCTGATTGATAAACTGCCCGGCGGCATCAAGCTGGTTGACGCAGTTGAACTGCTGGTGGCTTGGGGACGGGCTAATTCAGTCTGGCCTTTAGTTTACGCCACATCCTGCTGCGCCATCGAGATGATGTCCACCATCGCCGCCCGGCATGACTTGGCCCGCTTCGGCTACGAAGTCATGCGCGCCAGCGTCCGCCAGGCGGACATGATCATCCTTGCCGGCACGATCAATGAGAAGATGGCGAAGAATCTCGTCACTCTTTACGAGCAGATGCCTGCGCCCAAGTACATCATCGCGATGGGTTCCTGCGCTATTTCTGGCGGGCCGTTTTATTATGACTCCTACTCGGTGGTCAAAGGCGGCGACCGGCTGGTGCCGGTGGATGTGTATATTCCCGGCTGCCCGCCCCGTCCTGAGGCCCTGATTCAAGGCATCTTGCAGCTGCAAGAAAAAATTAAGAAAGAAGGCCGCCGCAATCCTTGGAAGGTGCGTGAAACGCTGCAAGTTCCTTTCGAGGATATCTTCAGCAAGGCGCAAGTCGAATGGGCCGCACAGGAAAAACGCAAGGACGAGGAACTGCGCGAGGCGCGGGAGCAGTTCAAACGCGACAAACCGGCCAATGCCGCGCCCAAGCCTGCGCGTGTGAAGAAAGAGGAATTTCCGGTTGCCCCGCGCAGAAAACCGGCAGCGCAGGGCATCAGCAACTGGACGCTGTTGCAACTGATTCACGAGAAATTCCCTGCGGTCGAGGTCTATGGTCATCCGGGTGTCAGCCCAAAGCAAGTTGCCGAGCTGGGGTCAGATTACATCCTTGATCTGGTTGTGCCGCCGGAGCAATACCGTGAATTCGCCGAATATGTGAAAAACGAGCAGAGCCTCGGCCTTGACATGCTGATTCAGCTCACCTGCGTGGATTGGAAGGACTCGTTTGACATCGTGGTTCAGATGCTTTCCTGCCGCGACGGCCACAAGCTTTTCTTGCGCAGCCGGGCTGAAAAAAATCCGGCCACCGGTGATGCGGAAATTGCGAGTATCTCTGATCTCTATCTCGGCGCGGAATGGCATGAGCGCGAGGTGTACGACCTTTTCGGCGTGCGATTCCGCAATAATGCTGACCTGCGGAGGATTTTCTTGGACAAGGATTTTCCCGGCTATCCGCTGCGCAAGGACTTTGACGACCCGACGCGGGTGGTGAAGAGGCCGTATTGAAGCTGGTTTTATGAATAGCTGTCTTTCAACAGAAATACAGGTGATTTCTATGAACAGAGAAACTTTTATAGCTGATGCGTCAGTTCGCATATTAGCATCAAGTTATGCAAATAGTACAGCATTGCCACACGCCAAAGAATCAGTTAATGCTGCCATAGAACTTTGGGACGAATTGGTCAGCAGAAATATTGTCTCTTCAATTGATGAAAAAAAACATCGCAGTGAGAATAGTTGCGACAAATGAATTAAACTGAAAAACATGCTCTACATCTCCCGCAACATCTCCATTCCCAATCATGAGATTGAGCTGCTGGCCATCCGGGCGCAGGGAGCTGGCGGGCAGAATGTGAACAAAGTTGCTTCGGCGATTCATCTTCGTTTTGACATCAACGCCTCATCGCTGCCGGACATCTGCAAGCAGCGTTTGCAGTTCCTCAATGATGCGCGGGTGAGCAAAGACGGCGTGATCATCATCAAAGCCCAGCAGCACCGCACTCAAGAGCAAAACCGGCAGGATGCGCTGGAGCGGCTGCGGGACTTGATCAAAAAAGCGTTGGCTGTTCAGAAGGCGAGAAAACCGACGAAGGCAACTCAGGCATCGGAAAAAAGACGCTTGGAAAGCAAGGTGCGGCAGAGCAAGATCAAGCTGCTGCGAGGCAAAGTGCTGGACAATTAAGCAATGTTCCGCAATGCGGCGGCGATATGTTGACAGCGGCGGACACGGAAAAGAATGGGAAGGAAATGATCACGGAATCATTCAGCGAATACAGTCTTGAGGGAAACACGCTGCCGGAAGGCTTTAGACTGCCGCCGCCGGAGGACGAAGAGGCCGAGGAGTTCTTTGTCAACATCGGGCCGCAGCATCCCAGCACCCACGGCGTGCTGCGCGTGGTGGTGCGGCTCAACGGCGAGACAGTGGTGGAAGTGGTGCCGCATCTCGGCTACATCCACCGCAGTATTGAGAAGATGGCGGAAAATCAGACCTACGTCCAGAACATCCATCTTTCCGACCGCCTCGACTATCTTTCCGCCTTCTCCAACAACCTCTGCCTTTGCATGGCGGTGGAGCAAGCCCTTGAGATCGGCGTGCCGGAGCGCGGCGAATACATCCGGCTGATGATCTGCGAGCTGCAACGGCTTCAGTCGCATCTGCTCTGGTGGGGCGTGCTCGGCATGGACATGGGTGCTTTCACCACCTTTTTTTATGGTTTCCGCGAGCGCGAGCTGATCAACGACATCTTCGAGGAACTCTGCGGCGCACGCCTGACCGTGAATTATTTCCGGCCCGGTGGCTCTTCCGTCGATGTGCCAGGCACCTTTATTCCAAGAGTCAAGCATCTACTAAAGATAATGCCAAAGGTGCTGGACGAGTACAGCAATTTGCTCAACAAAAATATCATCTTCTTGGAGCGGACAAAAGGAATCGGCATACTCTCGCCGGAAAAAGCCCTGTCCTACGGCAGCACCGGCGCGGTACTGCGCGGTTCTGGCATCAATTATGATGTCCGCAAAAATGATCCCTATTCGATTTACGATCAGTTTGATTTTGATGTGCCGCTCGGCAGCGTCGGCGACAGCTATGATCGCTGCCAAGTGCGGATGGAGGAGATGGAGCAGTCGCTGCGAATTTTGAAGCAGGCCGCAGCCCGTTTCCCCGGCGGCCCGCACCGCAGCCAGCCGCAACAGAACTATAAATTACCGAAGGGCAGCTATTACAGCCAAGTAGAGACCCCGCGCGGCCTGCTCGGCGTGTACATCGTCTCTGACGGCGGCATCAAGCCCTACCGGCTCAAATACCGCTCGCCCAACTTCTCCAACCTGAACGTGCTGAACGAACTCGCCGCCGGACATAAGGTGGCTGACCTGATCACCATCATGTCCACGCTCGATTTGGTTATCCCGGACATTGACCGTTAGAAAACACAGGTGACACGCCATGATGCCTTCTTCCGCAGAGCTTTATCCGGTGAACAATTTCATCGGCGATCTTGTCCGTAGCATTTTCCAGCAACCTGCTGCCGCCGTCATCAACGGGCTGCTCGCGCTGCTCAGCCTGATGGCCTTGGTCGGCTCTTTGGGCGCGGTGCTGATCTTTTTGGAACGCAAGGTTTCCGCCCATTTCCAGCTCCGCTTCGGGCCGATGCGGGTGGGTCCGCATGGCCTGCTGCAACCGCTGGCTGACGGCATCAAGTCAATTTTCAAAGAAATTATCAAACCGGCTGGCGCGGACACCTTCATCTTTTTTCTCGCCCCGCTGCTGCCGGTCAGCGCAGCCTTTCTCGTCTTGGCGGTGATTCCCTTTGATCATCATCTGCAAGTGGCGGATCCGGCGGGCGGCGTGCTCTACGTTCTCGGTATTTCCGGCCTGAGCATCCTCGGCATTCTTTTAGCAGGCTGGGCCTCGAACAACAAATATTCGCTGCTCGGCGCGATGCGCTCCGGCGCGCAGATGGTCTCCTTTGAGATTTCCATCGCCCTGCTCATGCTGCTGATTGTCATGCTCTCCGGCACCGCCTCGCTGCGCGGCATCGTTCTAGCCCAAGAGGGTACGATCTTTGATTGGTGGATTTTCAAGCTGCCCTTCCTCGGCATTGTGGCCTTCATCATGTACTTGGTCGCTTCCACCGCCGAGCTGAACCGTACCCCCTTCGACATCGCCGAAGCGGAATCCGAGCTGACCGGCGGTTTTGCCACCGAATATTCGGGCATCAGCTTCGCCATGTTTTTCTTGGGCGAATTCGTCAACATGTTCGTGGCCGCCTGTTTGGTCACCACTTTTTTCCTTGGCGGATTCCATGCCCCGCTCTTCGGCCTACCGGTCATTGATCCGCTGCTGAACCTGATTCCCGGCTTCCTTTGGTTCTTCGCCAAGGCATTCCTGATCGTCTTCCTCTACATGTGGTTCCGCTGGACCTTCCCCAGAGTCCGGGTTGATCAGCTCATGTATTTGGAATGGAAGATCATGCTGCCCGCCAGCCTGATTCTGCTCATGCTCTCCGGGCTGTTCGTGGCGCAGGGCTGGGTGGGGTGATTCCACATTTTGGGGCAAACCGTCTCCATATCATAACAGAGTCCCATGAAAGCAACAGCGACCAAAGAGAATGTGCTGGAATTCGTCAGCCGCTATGTCCACAAGACGGTCAGCGGATTTATCACCCTGACGAAGGGGATGGACATCACCATCAAATATTTCTTCAATCCCAAGTCGGCCATCACTCAGGAATACCCGGAGAACCGCGAGACACTACAGATGTTCGACCGTTTTCGCGGCCATCTGCACATGCCGCACGACGAAAACGGCAGGAATGCCTGCACCGCCTGCGGCATCTGCGAGAAATCCTGTCCCAACGGCACCATTTCCGTGCTGGCGACCAAAGACCTTGCCGGGAAAAAGGTGCTGGGCAAATACATCTACCGCCTGTCGCAATGCACCTTCTGCGGCCTCTGCGTAGAAGCCTGTCCTTTCGGCGCGATCACGCTGGGCAAGAATTTCGAGCTGGCGGTGTATGACCGCAATGAGCTGACGTGGGTGCTCAACAAACCGGAAACCACCTCTCAGGGAGCCTGCTGATGAACGATTTTCTTTTCTATGTCATTGCCTCGGCGGTGGCTCTGCTCTCGCTGCTGGCAGTGACGCTGCCCAACCTTCTGCATGGTGCCATCGCGCTGGTCGGCTCCTTCTTCGCCACTGCCGCGATCTACATCATGCTGCAAATGGAATTCCTCGCCTTGGCGCAGATTGCCTTGTACGTCGGCGGCATCGTCGTGTTCATGCTGATCATCATCCTGCTGACCAACGACCTTGGCGTGGACAACAGTCTGAGCCGGGTCAGCGCGGGCCGTCAGGTCGGCAAGGGCGTGATCATCGCCGGTTTCATCACCGCGCTCTGCCTCTTCTTCACCAGCAATCCCTCGCTGCTGCTGCGCACCACGGAGCACCGCGCCGCGCCGGTGAGCATTGACGAAATCGGCATCCGCCTGCTTTCAACCAGCAACGGCTTCATCGTGCCGTTCGAGGTGATTTCGCTGCTGCTGCTCGCGGCCTTGGTCGGCGCGGTGGTGCTTTCCCGCCGGGAGAACAAGACGGAGGAAAAGGAAAAACCATGACTTTGGCCAACTGCGTCGCCCTGTCGCTGATCCTCTGCGCCATCGGCATCTTCGGAATGCTGACCCGGCGCAACCTGCTCGGCATTTTGCTGTCCGTTGAGATCATCCTCAACGGAGCGAACATCAACTTTGCCGCTTTCGCCCATTTTCGGGCGGCTGATCCGGTTGCCGGAGCAGTCTTCCCTATCTTTGTCATGGCTGTTTCCGCCTGCGAGATCGCCGTGGCCTTGGCCATCATTATTTCCATGTACCGCCGCAAAAAACGGCTGGATGTGTACCGGATGGAGGAACTTCATGGCTGATTTCATCTTTTTCCACAGCTACCTGATCCTGCTCTTTCCGCTGTTCAGCTTTGCAATCATCGGGCTGGGGCATATCAATTCGGACAACAAATTTGTCGCCAAATTTGCCATTACGATGTCCAGTCTGTCGCTCGGCTATGCCCTGCTGACCACACTGGCCTATCTCTCCCAGCCGAAGCACACCATGCTGGCATACGATGCCGCTTGGCTCAATTTCGCGCCCGGCCTGACCGCCAACTTGGGCATGTATCTTGACCCGATTTCGGTGATGATGCTGGTCGTGGTCACGGTGATTTCCCTGCTGGTGAACATCTACTCAGTCGGCTATATGAAGGGCGACCGCTCCTTCAACCGCTTCTTCGCTCTGCTCGCCCTGTTCACCTTTTCAATGCTCGGTTTGGTCACGTCCGGCAACATCTTCCAGATGTTCGTTTTCTGGGAGTTAGTCGGCGTGTCGTCCTATTCGCTCATCGGCTTCTGGTACGAAAAGCCCTCAGCAGTGGCCGCCTCGAAAAAAGCCTTCATCATCACTCGCTTTGCCGATGCTTTCTTCCTGCTGGGCATCCTGCTTGTCAGCTTCTACAGCCAGACCTTCAGCTTTCAGGAATTGAACAGCCCGTCCACTGCCCTGCTCCTCAAGGACGCGGGCGTGCTCACGCTCGGCACCTTGCTGATCTTTGCAGGCGGCTGGGGCAAGTCGGCGATGTTCCCGCTCCATGTCTGGCTGCCGGACGCGATGGAAGGCCCGACTCCGGTTTCCTCGATCATCCATTCCGCGACAATGGTGGTCGCCGGTGTGTATCTGACCGCGCGGATGTTCCCGCTCTTTGCCGCCTCTGAGACCACGCTTTTTGTCATCCAGTGCGTCGGCGCGTTCACGGCCCTGTTCGCGGCGGTGATTGCCGTCACCCAAATGGACATCAAGCGTATCCTCGCCTTTTCCACGCTCTCGCAGCTCGGCTACATGATTTTCTCGCTCGGCGCGGCCAAGGTTTGCGCTGAAGGTGGTCATCACGGCGCGGATGTCAACCCGCTCGGCTTCTCCGCCTCGATGTACCACGTTTTCACCCACGCCTTCTTCAAGTGCATGTTGTTCCTCGGCGCAGGCGCGGTGATTCACGCGGTGCACAGCAACGACATCCTCAAAATGGGCGGGTTGAAGCAGCTCATGCCGAAAACCTACTGGTCGCTGTTGGCCGCCTGCCTTGCCATCGCGGGTGTGTTCCCCTTGAGCGGTTTCTGGTCGAAAGACGCGATCCTGCTTGCCGCCTTGCAGTCCGGTCATTGGTTCACCTTCTTGGTCGGCCTGATCACCGGCGGCCTGACCGCTTTCTACATGTTCCGCTTCTTCTTCCTGATTTTCCACGGCGAGGCCCGCTCGCACTTGCATCATGTCCATGAAGACCCGTGGATGACGTGGCCGATTGTCGCGCTGACCGTGCCGACGATCTTTGCCGGTGTGCTGGAGCATTCCTTTGTTGCGCAAGTGCTGCCGCCGCATCTCGGCGAGACCGGACATTTCGCCCATCCTTTCTGGCTGCCGTGGCTGGCAACACTCGTCGCGCTGACCGGCATTGGCTGCGCGTGGTTGCTGTATGGCGAAGGCAAGATGGAGAAGGCCGCCGCATTGCAAAAAGCGTTCGGCCCTGCGCATACGATTGTGCAGAACAAGTTCTACATTGACGAGCTGTATCTCTTCATCACCCATAAAATTATTTTCAACTGCGTTGCCGCGCCAATCAAATGGTTTGACCGCAATGTGGTTGACGGGGCCATGAACCTCTGCGGCTGGCTGCTGCAAGTCGGCGGCAAAGGTGTGCGGCTGGTGCAGAACGGCCAGCTCCATTTATATCTCGGCGCAACGGTGCTTGGTTTGATTGCGCTGCTGTTTATGGGACGGTAAGCCGGTAGTCTCCGTGAAAAAAGCTATGATGGTCAGTGATGAAGAATACCAGAAGCATAGAGTCTTCACTGAGCTGGAACAGTATGCTTCATTCTACGAGAACCTCGCAGAATCTGTGTTCTTGTTCGTTTCTGTTGGCACAAGGGCTATTTGCAATATCGATTCATATATGTTTTCCTCTATACAGGGAACATTGGCATCAATTCAAGCAATTCTACGAGATGGAAGGATAAATGATGCCTACGCACTGCTTCGGAAATACTACGATTCGGCAACCATTAATATCTATACAAGGCTTTACCTCTATGACCACGTCAGCATTGAAAATTTCATTGTAAAGCAAGTTGATGACTGGCTGCGAGGAAAAAAGCGATTGCCAGAATACAGGATCATGTCCCAGTATATACGTAATTCTCAACGAATTGCTCCAATTACGGCTCTATTGTT
This sequence comes from Candidatus Electronema nielsenii, assembly GCA_026122915.1. Classification (GTDB taxonomy): domain Bacteria; phylum Desulfobacterota; class Desulfobulbia; order Desulfobulbales; family Desulfobulbaceae; genus Electronema; species Electronema nielsenii. The sequence continues at coordinate 8,026 of JAGIXO010000026.1, forward strand.
TTCAGATGCAGATGATCGGTACAAGCGGCTCAGAGACCGCTGTAACGATCATACCCATTACAATTTTTATCAAAATGTCCTCCTGAACGACAAAGAAATTCGCCTTGAGGGACGGCGGCAGGTTTTGGAGGAGTTCTCAAATGATCTCAGAGATATTTTTATCATGCATCTCTCATGCATGTTTGTTGCAAACGAACACTATATGGTGTCAAGTGACTATATAGATTGTTTGGAATGTAAAATAACTCCAGAGCCAGATTCGCAATATTGGGTCGCGCCTTTTGTCCAAGAGATTTTTGATCAAGTTATCAATACATTTCGTCCTGATATAACTACTGCTATTAAACAGCACAGTTCAATGTATTTAGCATGAATAATAGATAATATTATAAATTAAAATGGAACTCTCTATAGAACTTAACGAATCTCAATTTGCAACGTTGCAAGAAAAAGCAAAAGCTCTTGGCTTGCTGCCAAAACAGCTCATCATGGCGGCTGTTTCTGATCTTTTAAATGCACGTGACGAAGATTTTCTTGCGGCAGCAGATTATGTCCTCAAGAAGAATAAAGAGCTATACAAGCGATTAAGTTGATGCGTTATTTGCGCCTCAGTGAAGTCCTGTATCTGCATGACTGCATCCTTAAAGAAAGTGGCGGCAGGCATGGTGTCAGAAATCAAGGCGGGTTGGAATCAGCACTTGCCTTGCCGAGACAGACTTTTGGAGAAATCGAACTTTATCCTTCGATAGTTGAAAAAGCCGCGATACTCTGTTTTTCTTTGGTCAATAATCATCCATTTATTGACGGAAACAAACGTGTCGCACATGCTGCAATGGAAATATTCCTTATTCGGAACGGAATGGAACTGTTCGCAGACATTGATGAACAGGAACAAGCAATGTTACATCTTGCTTCCAGCAGTATGAGTCATGAAGAATTTATTGCATGGCTGGTAAATAAGGCCAGCCACAGAAAATCAAAATGAAACAAACTATCGTCAAACTCAGCAGCACCTGCGAACCCAGCAACGGAGTCTTTTTATGAACGGATCATTTCTGCTCACCTTGATCTGGGCTGTCCCTTTCCTCACCGCGCTGATCTCCCTGCCGGTTGACCGCGATGACCACCGGCGCATCAAGAAGATTTCGCTGGCCGGGAACCTGATCAACCTGCTGCTGGTGATCGGCCTGACCTTCGCCTTCATCAGCGCGGAGGCAGAACACCCGGCGGCGGCAGGGGCGAAACTCAGCCAGTTCCACTTCACCGGCAAGACGGTTTGGCTGCAAATGCTGAACATCGAGTACAACATCGGCGTGGATGCCATATCGGTGCTGATGATGCTGCTCACGGCCATCGTCATCTTCTGCGGGGTGCTGGCAAGCTGGAACGTCGAGAAGCAGGCCAAGGAGTTCTTTGTCCTCCTCAACGTGCTGGTCGCTGGGGTGTACGGCGTGTTCATCTCCCTCGACCTCTTCACCTTCTTCGTTTTCTACGAGATCGCGGTGCTGCCGATGTACCTGCTCATCGGCCTCTGGGGCACGGGCAGGAAGGAATACTCGGCCATGAAGCTGACCCTGATGCTGGTGGCCGGCTCGGCCTTCATCTTCGCGGGTATCTTGGGCCTTTATTTTGAGTCCGGCGTGAACAGCTTTGACATCCAGAAACTGGCGCAGGCTACGTTCCCGACTGAATTCCAATACTGGGCCTTCCCGATCATCTTCCTCGGCTTCGGTGTGCTGGGCGCGATCTTCCCCTTCCACACTTGGTCGCCGGACGGCCACGCTTCCGCGCCCACTGCGGTGTCCATGCTCCACGCTGGCGTGCTGATGAAGCTCGGCGGCTACGGCTGCCTGCGCGTCGGCATGTACCTGCTGCCGGAAGGGGCGAACATGTGGATGTCTTTCTTCTTGGTGCTCGTCACCATCAACGTGCTCTACGGCGCATTTGGGGCGATCAAGCAGACCGACCTGAAATACATCACCGCCTATTCCTCGGTCTCGCACTGCGGCATGGTGCTCTTCGGCTTCACCGCCCTGACCTTTGCCGGAATCAAAGGCGGGGTGCTTCAGATGATTTCCCATGGCCTGATGACCGCCCTCTTCTTCTGCCTGATCGGCATGATCTACGGCAGAACCCACACTCGAACAGTCAGCGAGATGGGCGGCCTGATGAAGGTGATGCCTTTTCTTTCGGTGGCCTACGTGATCGTCGGCTTGGCGGGCTTGGGCCTGCCCGGTTTGTCCGGCTTTGTCGCCGAGGCCAACGTCTTTGTCGGCGCGTTCGCCAATCCCGCGCCGCTCTACCGCTTCTGCACCGTCTTAGCCGTGCTGTCCATTGTGGTGACAGCGGTCTATGTCCTGCGGGCAGTGAACGGCTTGGTCAACGGGCCGATCTCCGACCATTACAAGACCCTGACTGATGCCTCTCTGATCGAAAAAATCCCGGTGACGATCCTGCTCTTCTGCCTCTTTGCAATGGGCATCCTGCCCGGCTGGATAGTTGAGCTGGTCAACGGCGCGGTGCATCCCATTTACAACAACCTGATGCGTTAATCCCATGAAACTCCTCTTGCCGGATATCCTCCTTGTCCTGCTGGCCGCCCTGATCATGGGCTATGATCTGTACCGGGGCAAAGTCAACCTGACCTCGACCGCGCCGTTTCATTTCGCCTGGCTGGGACTCTGCGCCATCTTCGTTGTCCTGCTGCGCCTGCCGTATGATCAGACGGTGCTGTATCCGGGCGGCTATTTGGTCAGCGGCACCTCGCTGCTCTTCAAGCAGGTCTTTGTCTTGTCCGCCCTCTTCACGGTGCTGTTGTCCGGGTCGTATTTCACGCCGGGCGGCAACAAGCGGGGCACACTCCGCCACCGCAGTGAGTTTCTGACCATCATCCTGCTCTGCACCTTCGGCATGTTCACTGTGGTTTCCGCCACTGACCTGCTGACCCTGTTCATCGGCATCGAGCTGTCCGCGATCCCGCTTTACATCCTCAGCGGCTTCTACAAGGAAGATGCCCTGTCGCTGGAAGCCTCTACCAAATACATGATGATGGGCGCGATTTCCACTGCCCTGATGCTTTTCGGCATGTCCTTCCTCTACGGCGCGGCTGGCTCCGTGACGTTTGAGGCTTTGGCGAAATTCTGCGCCGCCAATCCCGACGAGCCGCTGCTCCGCTTGGGCGTGCTCTTTGTCTTAGCCGCCATCGGCTTCAAACTGACCGTCTTCCCCTTCCACATGTGGGCACCGGATGTCTATGACGGCGCACCGACTCCGGTGACGGCCTTCATCTCCGTATCGTCCAAGGCGGTGGCTGTCGCCTTTCTCCTCGCCTTGCTCTACGGCCCGCTTGCCGCCCTACACAGCCAGCTCCAGCCGGTCATTCTGATTCTCGCTGCCGCCACCATGACCGTGGGCAACCTCGGCGCACTCAAGCAGGAGCGACTGCGCCGCTTCATGGCCTACTCTTCCATCGCTCAGGCCGGATATATCATCATGGCCTTCAGTGGCGCAGCAGATTTGGCCCGCTCTTCGATCATCTTTTATCTCTTCGTCTATGCAGCGTCCAACTACGCCATCTTCTTCATTCTTGCCGCCATCGGGCGTGACGGCGACGAACAGCGCAGCGGCCTGCAAGGTTTGGGCAAGAACAACCCGGTGCTGGCTGCGGTGCTGATGCTCACCGCCTTCTCTTTGGCTGGCATCCCGCCCTTGGCCGGTTTCATGGGCAAGTTCTTCCTTTTCGCCGCAGCAGCGAAGCAGGGCTATTATGCGATGGTGGTCTTCGCCGCCCTCAACTCCACTGTTTCCCTTTACTACTACCTGCTGCTGGTCAAAGAAGCCTACATCATTGAGCCGGAGACCGAGCGGAAACCGCTGGCACTAGACGGCGTGCAGTTCATCAGCCTTGTCCTGCTCACAGCGGCGATGCTGCTGGCAGGAATCCTGCCGTCGATCAGCGGCGGCATACTGGCGGTGGCAGGATAGGTATTCTCCTGAGCGCAGCGGCAGACTGCTGCGCATCCCTTTCACATCGTGTACATACTTTTGTCACCGATGTCAAAATGGAGCGGCATTCTCCATTTAGCCCACGCAAGCCACAGGTAGAGCAGGGCGGCAACAGCAAGAAATATTCCTTCCGCAGCAGCAAGTCCCGACCAGCGCAGCAACACCGCCCCGGCCAGCAGCAGCGGCATCAGCTGTAGGCCGGGAATGCGGAAGCAGAAATATTCCTTCACCGCAAACATTCCCGCGCCTGCATAAAAGAAGGCCAAGCTGAAAACCGAGAGCTGCTTGGCTATTTCTGGCGACTGCACCGGCAGAGTAAAGGCCAGCACGATTAGGCCGAGCCAGCTCATCAGCGGGAAAAACCAACGAAATCTGGGATCATACAAATGAATATTGGCACTGGCAATGGCTGCCCCAGCAGCTGTGAGCGGTAGGTGCCATCGACCCAGAATGCTTACGCCGGAAAGCAATTCCGCAGCTTCTAAGGCCGAACTGAGAGCAAAAAGGGATAACCCGCTGCGGTAAAGGACTACCGTCAGACGGTCTAATGATGCCATTTCTGGGGTATGTTCAGGATTTGCCATGATGTTCCAACGAGCAGAGGGAAAAAAGAATGTGTTCGGAAAAATCTGCAATTTTAACAAGAAAGCACACCTGAAGTCAACACGTTTCATCTCTGTTCCGTTTTCCCTTGAGCTGTCTAATAATTAAGCAATACCTTGAGATAATGAATATGTCAGCAAAGATTCAGATCATCGGTGGCGGACTGGCAGGCTGTGAAGCAGCTTGGCAAGCAGCACAGCGTGGCTGCTCGGTTGAATTATACGAAATGAAGCCGAACAAATTCAGCCCAGCGCACGAGTTAGAGCTGCTGGGAGAGCTGGTTTGCTCTAACTCCTTGCGTTCAAACGCGCCTGACTCAGCCGTGGGGCTGCTCAAGGAGGAAATGCGGCAGTTAGATTCACTGATCATACGAGCAGCTGAAGCAACGGCTGTACCGGCAGGTTCCGCTTTAGCCGTTGATCGCCAGCAGTTTGCCGCCTACATTTCCCACGTGATGGCAGAGCATCCCCGTATTGCAGTCATCCGGCAAGAAATCACTACACTGCCGCAGACAGACACGCCATTGATTCTCGCCACTGGGCCGCTGACCTCTGAGGCGATGACTGCCAGTTTGATCGAACTTACCGGGGAAAAGCATCTCGCCTTTTATGATGCCATTGCCCCGATTGTAGCAGCGGATTCGCTCAATAGGAAAATCATCTACCGTAAATCGCGCTGGGATGATGACACACCGGGCGATTATCTCAATTGTCCGATGAACGAAGAGCAGTACACTCATTTCATCGATTTACTATCGAAGGCAGAAACCGTGCCGTTGAAGGCTTTTGAAGAACCGAAATATTTTGAAGGTTGCTTACCGATTGAGGTGATGTGTAGTCGAGGCAAGGATACCCTGCGTTTTGGGCCGATGAAGCCGGTTGGCCTTGCTCATCCAGAGACCGGCAAAGAAGCTCATGCGGTGGTACAGCTCCGGGCTGAGAATCGCGATGAGACCGCGTATAATTTAGTCGGCTTTCAAACCAAGCTAACCTATGCCGAGCAGAAACGGGTCTTTCGTAGCATTCCTGGTTTAGAGCAAGCGGAGTTTGTTCGCCTTGGCTCTATCCATCGTAATACCTTCATCTGTGCCCCGGCGTTGTTAGACAATTCCCTGCAAATGAAGAAACGGCCCGGCTTGTTTCTTGCTGGACAGCTTTCTGGAGTGGAAGGTTATGTAGAATCAGCGGCAATGGGGCTGCTTGCAGGCATCAATGCGGCACGATTGGCTATGGGGCAGGCAATGGCTGTGCCACCGCCCGGAACTGCCCTTGGTGCGTTGATTCGTCATCTGACCGAAACCGACCCAGCCCATTTCCAGCCCTCGAATGTTAATTTCGGCCTCTTCCCGCCTTTACCTAAGAAGATGCGGAAACGGAATCGAGGCGAATACCGCGCGGAAGTAGCCTTGGGTTTGCTGAAAGAATGGAGGGAGAATGTACATTGCGCAGCGGATCATATCTGCTGATTGCTCATAACTGCCTCCTCAGTTCTGAAAGAAATTGCTGTACATTTCCCCGCAGCCTCTTTAATATGGGGCATATCCTCAGCTCACTCCTTGATCATGCCCGACTCTCAAAAAACATCTAAAAGCCATCTCCGTAAAGCCTTGGGTTGGTCTTTGGCCGGCCTTGTCGCTGCTTGGCAAGAGATTGCCTTCCGACAGGAAATCTATTCGTTTTGCGTCCTCATCCCCCTTGCCTTTGTCCTCGGTCAGAGTGGGGTAGAGCGAGCCATGCTAATAGGCAGCCTGTTGCTGATTCTCATCGTGGAAGTACTCAACACGGCAGTAGAAGCGGCTATTGACCGCATCAGCTTGGAGCATCACTCCCTCTCAGGCAAGGCCAAGGACTTAGCTTCAGCGGCGGTGTTTATCGCCATGATCAACGCTGCTGTTGTCTGGCTGCTGATTGTACTCGACTGAGTACCACCCCTATACTCAGTTTTAGGGTGGATTGAGCAAATGAACAGCCAAACTAAAGAACAGATGAACACTGCCAGCCTTTACGAAACGGATATGTACGCTTGGGCCATGCGCAACGCGCAGCTCCTGCGCGAATATTGCATTGATGAGCTTGATTTTGAACATTTGGCGGATGAACTTGAGAGCATGGGTGTACGGGAAAAAAGAGAGCTGCAAAGCAGATTGGAAGTGCTGATCGCGCATCTGCTCAAGCTGAATTATCTCAATGTATTACTGGCACAGAATGAACGCGGCTGGAAACTCACTGTGCGAGAACAACGCAGAAGAATTGCAGAGTGTTTAAGTGACAGCCCCAGTCTGCAAGCGCATCTGGCTGCCTGCGCTGAACGGGCCTACAGCTATGCAGTTGACAGCATCGTCAGGCAAATCGGTGTGGATGAATCAATATTGCCAGACAGTTGTCCTTACACGTTAGAACAACTACTCGACAGCACGTTTTATCCCTGAAGCGAGGTTATTCCCCCAAAACGCCGCTTCCCACCAATCCCCTTGTCTTTTTGTTCTTTCTGCTGTACAGTCTGCCTTTTTTGCACCAATGCTGGGCGCAACGCTGCGCCCCTTTTCATTTTCTCACAGGAGCTGCAGAGCAGTAATGGATCAGAGCAAAATCAGAAACGTGGCCATCATTGCCCACGTTGACCACGGCAAAACCACCCTTGTTGACAAGCTATTTCACCAGAGCGGCATGTTCCGCGACAATCAGCAGGTCGCCGAACGGATGATGGATTCGATGGACCTGGAGCGGGAGCGCGGTATTACTATCGCCGCGAAGAACGGCTCTTACATTTATAAAGATTACAAAATAAATATCATTGATACGCCCGGCCATGCGGATTTCGGTGGCCAAGTGGAGCGCGTCCTGCGCATGGCAGACGGCGTAGTGCTGCTCGTTGATGCCCAGGAAGGCCCGATGCCGCAGACTTTCTTTGTTGTTAAGAAGGCGCTCGCTGCCAATCTGCCTATCCTCGTGCTGATCAACAAGATAGATAAAGAGGCAGCCCGCTGCGAGTGGGCCGTGGATGAAGTATTCGACCTCTTGGTTCGTTTAGAAGCACCGGACAGCACTCTTGATTTCCCGGTGGTCTATGGTTCTGCCAAGCAAGCCTGCATGGTCGCTGATTACAAAGAGCCGCTCGTGCCAGGTCAAGGCATGGATCTGATCTCCGAGATGATCATCAAGCATGTGCCGCCGCCCTCTGGTGATCCCAAGGCTCCGCTTCAGCTGCAAATCAACACCATTGACTATTCGCTCTATCTTGGCAGGTTGGGTATCGGTCGGCTGATGAACGGCACCCTTCGCCTGAATGACAATATTGCCGTGGCTCGTCGTGATGGTTCAATCAAGCCGGTGCGCATCAGCAAGATATTCGCCTTTGCTGGCAGCGAGAAAGTACCCGTCGAAAACGCAGGCACTGGCGATATCGTTGCCATCGCAGGCATGGATGATGTTACCGTCGGCGTGACCTTCACTGATCCTGATAACCCCAAGCCCCTGCCGCTGATTGAGATTGATCCGCCCACGATCTCGATGCACTTCATTCCCAACGACTCACCGTTTGCTGGGCAGGACGGCAAGTTTGTCACTTCACGGCATATTGAGGAACGTCTGAACCGGGAAACCTTGGCTGACGTGGCCTTGCATACCGAACCGTTGACCGAAGGGGTTGGCTTCCGGGTTTCAGGTCGTGGCGAGCTGCATCTGTCGATCTTAATTGAAAAGATGCGGCGTGAAGGCTACGAGTTTCAAGTCACCCGTCCCCATGTCATTATGCGTCAGGAGGGCGGTAAGACCTTAGAGCCTTACGAAGCCCTGACTGTAGATGTGGACGAGAAATACCAAGGCGCGGTGATTGATAAGCTCGGTCGGCTCAAAGGTGTAATGAGCGACATGAAAGTGCATAACGGTATGTCACGGATGATCTTTAAAGTACCCACCCGTGGCTTGCTGGGCTACCGCTCCCAGTTCATGACCGACACCCGTGGTATGGGCGTGATGAACTACGTCTTTGCTGAATGGGGACCGCACGCTGGTGAGATTCAGAACCGCCAGAACGGGGTGCTGCTCGTCAAGGAGAACTGCGTTAGCGTAGCCTACGCCCTGTTCAATCTTCAGGAGCGCGGCACCTTCTTTATCGGTGCGGGCGAGCCGTTGTACGTTGGTCAGATCATCGGTGAGAACAGTCGTGGCGAAGACATGGTGGTCAACCCGGCTAAAGGCAAGAAGCTGACCAACATGCGGGCTTCTGGTACGGATGAGGCAGTTATCCTCACCCCGCCGCGCCAGATGAGCTTGGAAGACTGCATCGCCTATATTAACGACGATGAATTGGTGGAGATCACGCCGAAGGTCATTCGTCTGCGCAAGCAGAGCAACGTGCGGATTAAGGGCTGAACTGCGCAAACAGGAAAGAACCCCCACAGCATGATTGCATGTTGCGGGGGTTCTTTTTTGCTCTGGTGATAGGAGCAATCGTGGTGCTTATGCTGGCTAAGTTACAACAAATGGGAAGCTCTCAATCCGCCGCATCTGCATCGCAACCATCCCCGCAGCAGCGATCACATCATATCTAACTACGATGCTCGGAGCGTTCATGCCCGCCGCGTCTGTCATCATCATGATGTTCATAACGTTCATGTCGTTCACCGTGATCATCATCCCAGTGCCGAACACAGCCGGTTCCGGTCAATGCTGCCGCAAGCACTGCGCCCCAAGTCAACGCCATAATAACTTTCTTCATGATGTTCCTCCTGTTTTAGTTGATGTGTTCATGCACGATGCGTGCTGATTACCTTTATACAATAACAGAAGAAAGATGAATAGACGATGAATAAGCGTCAGTCTTTTATTTGACAGAGCCGCAGGCTGGCTTGTAGCATTGCTGCGCTGCTCATCACGCCTGCTCCTTGCCGGGCGCGATGGTTGCCTTGCCGCTCAGTTGGACATTTTGAATGTGAATGCTTTGACTTCAGCGATGAACTCGCTGACACTGCCCTGATACAGCCAGATCAGGCCGCAGATGCCGTACAGAGGCAGCGAGGTGATAAAGTTGTCATACCGCATCAGCTCCAGAACATCAGGGGTCTTGAAGTGCCAATACAGCCAATAGACACCGTCCACGGTAAACCAAGTGTAGAACAGCATCAAAGGGAATTTCCTCCACGTGCGCTGGAGAACGACCCTCATGCTCCACGGAGCGGTCAAGTAGGTGAGGAGCGGCATGATGAGGCTGATGGGAACATCCCAGTCAGGGGCGAGGTTGGCCAGTGCGCCGGCAATCATCAACGACACGCCTGCCAGCAGCGTGAGCAGTTTCCACGGTCTTGTGTATTCAATCAGGAGTGAACGCATCAAGTTGCTCTTTTCTCAAGAGTTGGGCAGATCAGCTTCCGCGTGGGCAAACGATAACGCCGTTTGCCTACTCTACTTGCTTGGTTATTTGGGTAAT
>JAGIXO010000027.1 GCA_026122915.1 Candidatus Electronema nielsenii
ACATTAGGTAGGGAACTAAGAAGCTTAATTGAAAAATATCATCACCATCTGATGGAATCGCAACGCATTTTGACCATGATTGATGTGGCTGAAACCGTGCAGAACAAAGAAGAGCGGGATTCAATTAAACGTGAGATAATTTGCAAGGCACTTGGTATTGATTCAACTGCAATTAACATCCAAAGCGAGTCGGCTTCTCCCGTTGTCAATTGAATAATATATTCAGGTTAAGAAAATGATCAGACATCCTGCTGTAAATAGGATCATCGTGCTGGTCATGACAGTGCTGATCTCAGCTCTGTTTTTGACCATGATTCAGCAGTTTCTCATGACTATCTTCATGGCCGCGCTTTTTTCCGCCATGACCCGCCCGATACATCAATGGCTGACTCCGCGCCTGAACAACCGAGAAAACCTTGCCTCTATCCTGATTATCGCCGCGATTTTCTGCCTGATCTTAGTACCGCTGGGTATTTTGATCGGAGTGGTGGTTAGTCAGGCAATGGATGTGGGCCAGTCTGTCACGCCTTGGGTAGAGTCCTTTGTCAAAGAACCCGGTCTCTTGAGTAAATACTTGGAGAAAATCCCTCATTATCAGAAAATACTTCCTTATCGGGATATGATTTTCGGCAAAGGCGGGGAAGTTGTCAGTAATATCTCAACATTATTGATAAACTCGCTTTCATCTATTGCCAAGATGACACTGAACGCTTTGGTCAATGTAGTGATCATGCTGTATGTGATGTTCTACTTCCTGACTACAGGCGATCTGCTGCTCAATAAAATCCTTTACTATCTGCCCATGTCCCATGAGGACGAGGAACTGCTGCTGCGCCGCTTCACCTCGGTGGCTGGAGCAACAATGAAATCCACCCTGATCATCGGTATCCTCCAAGGCGGGTTGTGCGGTTTTGCCTTTGCCTTTGCTGGCCTACCGTGGGCGGCTTTCTGGGGAACGGTGATGGCGGTGCTGTCGATCGTCCCTGTGGTTGGAACTGCTGGTGTTTGGGTTCCAGCTTTGATTATCTTGGCGGTGAAGGGCGATTTTTCCGGGGTACTCATTCTGGCAGTGATCTGCGGCGCGGTGGCAGGTAACTTGGACAACCTGCTTCGGCCTCGATTAGTTGGACAAGACACTGAGATGCACGATCTTTTTGTCCTTTTCGGTACGTTGGGCGGCATCGCTTTGTTCGGCATCATCGGCATCATCGTCGGCCCGATCATCGCCGCTCTGTTCATTACTCTTTGGGAGATGTACGGAGTTGCCTTTAAAGACTATCTGCCCGCAGTGAGTGAGTTGAGGAGAGATGTACCACCAGACGAGGGGCATCCGCCAGAGACCGATGCCCCTTCTACTCTCAGTTCTTCTTCTCAGGCAGAAGAAGAACCTCTGCCGCCTTGTCCGGCTGGAGATATTGAGCCGCTAACGCATTGATCTCTTTAGTCTTAATAGCAGCAAAATCCGATAAAATGGTGGCTGACCATTCTATCCGTTGCGGATGCCGTCCTGAATCAATCAGCACAGATTCTAACCAATAGCGGTTCGTCCGCACCATGTCCTTGATCGAAGTTAGCGTTGGCTCTAAAGCGCGCGTCAGCTCCTCTTGTGTAACCTTACCCGCTGCCAATTGTGTCCCTGCTTTTTTGAGCTTTGCAGCTAAAGCAACTGCTTGATTTGGCTCGGCTAACACCACGCTGCGCAGCACACCATAACCGGGATCAACCTGACTGGGTTGATTATACACATAAGGCGAATAGGCTGCGCCAAGGTCTTCCCGAATCTGTTTGCGCAGGCGGTCATCCAACACAGAAGCCAGCACACCGAGTCGCCGGGTGCGGGTGATGTCCCAGAAATCATCAGTGGGCCACGCTACGGCCACCAACGCCTTGTCGCTGTCTGTCGTCTCAACCTTCAAACTGAGCTTCTGACCAGAAGGAAAAGCGATTTTCGTCCCTTCGCCCTGCTGACTACCCTTGCGTGGGCTGCCGAAATACGTTCCAGCTAATTTTAGCACCTGTTCTTGATCGAAATCACCGACCACGGAAATTTCTATCGGTTCATCTCGCAGCACCGGAGACAGCCAGTTCTCCACCTCAGCTAAGGTCAGCTTTTTCAGCTCCTCCAACGGCGGAAGACCGTAGCGCGAATTACCACCTGCGAGAAACTGCTCGCCCTTGAGCGACATCACCCCTTCCACAGAACTCTGCATCTGCGCGTAGAGCTGTTCTGTTTTCTGGATAACCCGTGCAAAGGCATCAGCACGAAAAGCCGGATCATACAGATGTGCGTGCAGTAGTTGAAAGAGCAGCTCGGTTTCGCTGCGCAGTCCTTGGCCTTTAAACTGAAAACTGTCTTCATCCACCGTAAAGTGAACTGAGCTGGAATACTTGGCTAACGCAGCTTTGAGCTGTTCCTGATCCAAGCCGCCGACCCCGCTTTCTGGGAGCAACATCTGGGCGAGCAGCGAAAGACCAGGCTTTGTTTCCGCCAGCTGTCCTTTACCGAAGACCGCAGCCAGCTGGAGTTCATTGGGTTCAAAATCGGTCTTTTTCAGATTCAGCACTAAGCCGTTGGTGAAAAGATAGCGGTCAGCTTTAATCTTGTCGTAAGCGATATGCTGCTCAATTTTTGCTTCGGAGACAGGTTCTGGCAGATACGGGAAGACGGTCTCGGCCTGCTGCACCCAAGGCTTGAGTTCTGCTGCCTCAGCTGATTTGAAAGCTGACAGCAGCAATTCCTCCGGCTTTTGCTCCTTACCCTTCAGATCAACTGTGCCTGCAACTTTGATCAGTCGCCGCTCGTGCCACAGGCTACGAAACGTCTGATTTACCTCAGCTAAGGTGAGCTTTTCCAAAGCCGGGCCATACAATTCCATCTCCTGCTCTGGCGAAAGTACCACTTCATTATCATTGAGATCGCCGATGATGTTAGAAGCGAGATCGTCGCTCTTCCGGCTTGCGGCTGATTGCACCTGCTTTTTTATGGAAGCCATGATGTCATCTTTTGCCCGCTTCAACTCAGCTTCAGCAAAGCCATCAGCTAATGCCTGCCGCAAGGTGATATCGAGCAAATTCAGCGTATCTTGCCATTTCTCAGTAGTAGTCTTAGCCTTAAAGTTAGTAAGGCCGAACTGCTTATTCATCTTGTACGAATAAAAGCTGGCACGTGTCATCGGACTGTTCTCAAGATTAGTCAAATGCTGGAGCCGGTAGGTCATCATGGTTGCTGCCGTGTATTCCTTGAGCTGATTCAGGGCTTCACTCCGCTGCGTCATGGAAGCATCCGGCGCAACATTCCACACAGAATAGAGGGAAACCTCTGTGTGGCCAAGATCAGGCTCGTGCTGATAAAAGGCTTCTGTGCCGCTCTCTGCAACCTTGCCTAAGTCAGGACAGATGGCTTTGTCTTTTCTGCTTTTCAGTGGGCCAAAATGCTGTTTGATCAGCTCTTCAATCAGCTTGACCTCAGCATCGCCAACCGCAACCACGATCATGTTGTCAGGCCGATACCACTGCTCGTAATACTGACGGAGCAAGGCCGTATCTGCGTTCTTCAGTACCTCATCTGTGCCAATTACATCCCGTTGGGCAACTAATGTTCCAGCAAATGCCTGCTCCATATCTGCTTTGTACACTCGCCGGGAGGCAGAATCACGTTCCCGTTTCTCGGCCAAAATAATACCCCGCTCACGCTCTACCTCCTTTGGCTCTAACAGCGCACCAACTGCATAATCAGCCAACACCTGTAAGCCCTCGCTGATCGTCTTCTTTTCGCCATTGGGCAGCAGCAGTTTATAGACGGTTTCGTCATAGCTGGTGTGAGCGTTAGTATCTGGGCCAAAAGCCATGCCGATGGATTGGAAATACTCCACTAACTTGCCTGTTGGATAATGTGTAGTGCCATTGAAAAGCATGTGTTCTAAATAATGAGCCACGCCGCGCTGTTTCTCAGTTTCATTCAATGAGCCGGACTGAATGTTGAGATACAGGCCCACTCGATTCTTTGGCTCATGATTCGGCATGATCACATAGCGCAGGCCGTTTTCCAGCGTACCAAAGGTCAAGGCTGGGTCTGGCTTGAGATCACTCTGCTCATGTGGCCAGCCCGTAGAAAGGCAAAGTTCCGCTGAAGGAACGCTTTCCTTGGCCGATACATCCAGCGCAAGCAGGGAGCAGAGCAGCAAAAAAGGAAGAACAATTGAGGTTCGCCGTAGGTTCATAGTCTCATTTGGGAAGAAGGAAATGAAGGCAAGATTGCCACTTTTTCGGATGCACGTCCAGCAGAGAAATGATTCTATCAGCATTTTTTTATAGTTTAAACATCCTTGTTGGCTGCTCCTGTAAGGCGATATCAAAACGGAATGCTGGATTAAGCTGCCTGATCTCTTCCTCTATCCGTGCAGTAACTAACTCTGGTAGATTGTTGGTACTACTGAGATGAGCAAGCACCACCTGCCGCAGCGACGATTCTGTCAGCTCTGCCAGAAAACGAGCCGCATCGTCATTAGCGAGATGCCCTTGATTCGACCGCACCCGCTGCTTGATCGGCAGAGGGTAAGGGCCATCAGCGAGCATCTGCGGGTCGTAATTAGCCTCCAGAATGAGAGCCTGACAGTGGCGTGCTCGCTGACGAATCAGCGTGGTAATCTTGCCGGTGTCAGTGCAGCAGCAAAGCGAATTCTTGCCGTCAGAAATCGTAAAGCCCACTGGATCAGCGGTGTCATGAGAGATGCGGAAGGGGTGAATTTCTAAATCATTGAGGGCAAAGGTGGTACCAGTCTCAAACTCGGCTCGCTGATGCAGCTTTTGCAGCTTAGTCTCGGCGGCGCGGTGGGTACCGATGTTGGCATAGACAGGCAGATTCAGCTGCCGCGACAGCACTCCAGCTCCACTAATATGATCACCGTGTTCGTGGGTGATGAGAATGGCAGTCAGCTGTTCAGGCGAGCGATTGATCAGCTCCAGTCTGCGGCGAATCTCTTTACCGGAGAAACCAGCATCAAGCAACACGGCAGTAGAACCAGATTCGATCAAGATGGAATTGCCTCTGGAGCCGGAGCCGAGGATGCAGAAATTCATAAGTGCGGAGAATGTGATGTTTGATGCGTTGCAAGCCTGTTGTAACTGAATAAATTCAACTGTTCGGCAGCATAAAACGCAGGGCGGCGCTTGTCAAGAGAATGCGCGGGCAAATCCTAAGCTCATGGGATTTGCAATCCTAAGCTAATGGGATTTGAAATCCTAAACGTTTGAGATTTAGAATCCTAAGCTTTGGGAATGTAAATCCTAAGCGTTTGGGATTTTGGCGGGCAAGGAGGGAGGGGTTGCGACTTAATGGGAGGGGCTGCGTTGCTGGGCCAGTTCATCCAGCCATTGCTGAACCATCTTGGCATTGGGGTGTTTCATCTCCTGATACAGGCTCAGGCTCTTCTTCCACAGCTCTGCCGCCTGCGCCAAATCCCCGCGTTTTTCATGCACCAAACCCAAATTGGCGTAATTCGCCGCCAAGCCTTCCTTGCTGCCCAAGGCTTCATCAAGCGCAAGTGCTTTCTTGTACATCTCCTCCGCCTGCGCCAAGTCGCCGCGTGTATATGCCACATTGCCCAGATTGCCGTAATTGATTGCCATGCCTTCCTTGCTGCCCAAGGCTTCGTTAAGCGCAAGTGCTTTCCTGTACATCTCCTCCGCCTTGTCCAGCTCGCCGCGTTGCGCGTACACAAGGCCCAACCCAGCGTACTGGTTCGCCGTTGCTTCCTTCAAGCCTAACGCCTCGCTGATCTCAAGGCTCTTCCTGTACATCTCCTCGGCCTTGTCCAGCTCGCCGCGTTGCGCGTACACAAGGCCCAGATTGCCGTAATCTGCTGCTATGCCTTCCTTGCGGCCTAAGGCTTCGTCAAGCGCAAGTGCTTTCCTGAGCATCTCCTCCGCCTTGTCTAACTCGCCGCGTGTGCCATACACAGTGCCCAGATTGCCGTAGTTTGCTGCCATGTATTCCTTATGGCCCAAGGCTTCGTTAAGCGCAAGTGCTTTGCTGTGCATCTCTTCCGCCTGCGCCAAGTCGCCGCGTGTCTTATACACAATGCCCAGATTGCCGTAGGCTATCGCCTGCCACGCTCTGTCTTTACTTGTCTCAACCAAGGCCAGCACCTTGCGGTAGGCATCTTCAGCCTGCGCAAGCTCCCCTGTGCGGTGAAACAGATGACCAAGCTGATTCCAGCCCTCCGCATTGTCCGGGTCAAGCTCCACCGCCTTCTGGTAGGCAATCAAAGCCTCCTTGGGGTTGTTCATAAAGGCCAATGCGCCCAAGTGCATAGCTGCTGCGGCTGCTTCCTTGTTCGCCTGCTTCCCTTCCGCCTCTTTGCTTCTCAGCACCTCAGCAAAGATGGCCTGCGCCTGCGCCGTGTCGCCTTGCTGCAAGGCTTGCAAGGCTGCATTGATGCTTGCAGCAGGCGCGCCAGTCTTGGACAAAGCCGTGATTGCTTCAGTGAGGGCTTTGATCTGCTGATCCTTCGCCTCCAGCTGCCCTTGCAGCGGCCCAACCAACTCTCTTGCTAATTTGTTTGCATCAACCGCCAGCACCTTCTCCTTTTCCATGTAGCTGTTCCAAGCAGATAAACCAATGCCTGAGAACTGGAGCAGAAAGCCCGCCAGCACCAAGACCAGCCCCAGCCAGAAGCCGTAGCGGAGAATCAGCTTGAGTATCTCGCTGCCGTCTTTCTTGCTTACTTGCGGTAGCAGCCCGGACTTCACAATCTCTTTGTGCATCCCAAAGACCAGCATCAGCACGAAGCCAATCAATGCCAGCGGGTGCGTGAGATACTGGGCAATCTTCTCAAAGCCAGTGATATCCATTTCCTTTCCTCCTTTTCCGTAAAACAGCTTCCCGCTTTCTTACCATGAAGCCCAACGGAAGTAAACCGCCCAGAACCAGCTTTTATTTTTTGACAATCCCGTTTGCCAGTGCTAAACCCCATGCAGAAGGATTGATTATGAACCCAGCGCACCTCTCTCAAACATGCCTGTTTATGACCGCAGCACGCTGAACAACTTGCTCCGCGAAATCAGCAGCGGCGCGGCTTGCCCCGCTGTACTTCTCTTCGGGGAACGCTCGCTCTGCCAGCAGGCTGCCGAACAGATCAGCACAGCCCTCTGCGCTAAAGGTGGCGGCACGGTTCACGCCATTGACGGTGATAGCGAAGACCACAGCACCACCTTAGCCAAACTGCGTAGCTTCAGCTTGCTCGGTGGCAGACAGGTCTTTCGGGTCAACGGCAGCAGGCTTTTTCTTTCTAAGAATGTAGCTGAGGCCATCTGGAAGAAGGTAGTCAAGGCGTGGGAAGAAGGTAGCCCGGACAAAGCGGCTAAACAACTCCGCGCAATGCTTGTAGCAGCTGGCCTTGATAGCAGCGATGACCCCGGTAGCCTTAGCGATGAGCAGTGGAAAAAGTGCTTCAGCTTTGCCAAGCCTGCCGGTAATCTAAGCTGGACAGGCCCGTTGCTTGAGCAGACAGAAATCAGCAACGCCAAGCTCTCCACTGGAGATGCGGGCGAAATGCTGCTGGCAGCGTTAGACAACGGTGTTCCGAAGAATAACAGCCTGCTTCTCCTTGCTGAGGAGCTTGATAAACGCAAGAAGTTATACAAGTCCTTTAGCGGCAAATACGCTGTGCTTGATCTGAGCGTGGATACTGGCTCTTCGTCACAGGCGAAAAAAGAGCAGGAAGGGGTGTTGCGTGAGCAAATCAGCAAGGTACTGAAAGACTTCGGCAAGACGCTGGATAAGGGCGTGATTGAACAGCTTTTAGAGCGGGTGGGCTTTCATCCCGGCGCAGCAGTGACCGAGACAGAAAAGCTGGCCTTGTCGGTCGGTGATGCGCCCCGGATTACCTTGGATGATCTTAACCAGATGGTAGGCCGCACACGCGAAGAAGCGGTTTTTGAGCTGACCGAGGCAGTGGGTAATAGGGATATAGACAAGGCACTTCGCATTGCCGCCCGCCTTCAGGAGAATGGTATTCACGGCTTGGCAGTGATAGCAACTCTGCGCAATTTCACCCGTAATCTGCTCCTCTTCCGCGCTTTGCAAGAGCAGGAGCAATACCGCTTCCGGCCCGGTATCGCCCCAAATGTATTTCAGGAACAATGCTTGCCCCTGCTGAAAGAAAATCCAAACTGGAAGAATGAGCTGTCTGGTCATCCCTTTGCTTTGTATATGAAATTCAAGACGGCCTCTGCTTTCTCCCTACCGCTGCTGCGGCACTGGCTGCGGTTGATTTTGTCTGCTGATCGACGGCTGAAAGGCTCACCGATCAGCGCAGACACGGTGATTCAGCATCTTGTGCTGGCCATGATAACTACAGTGTCGGACAAAGGGAACTTGCAAAATAGAATCTGAGCGTTATACAATACAGGAAGGAAGAATTTCTTCCGCTTCGATATCTCCCCTGCGCGCGGGGCAGCTCTGCCGAATTTAATCGTCAAACAAAACAAGCAGGAAATGGGTATCACGCATTCAGGAACGAAAGAAGAGACCGTAGTTAAAGAGCGGATAAAGCTCCAAGAACCGCCCCAGTACAAGGTTCTTCTTCATAATGATGATTATACGACTATGGATTTTGTGGTCATGATCCTTGAGCTGATTTTTAGCAAAAACACGGCAGAAGCCACGGCAATTATGCTCAGTGTCCATCATCAAGGGCGTGGCGTAGCTGGCATTTACACCCGTGAAATTGGTGAGACCAAGGTCGCGGAAGTGCATCAGCTGGCTCGGAAAAATCAGTACCCCCTGAAATGCTCCTTGGAACGGGCCTGAGGTCAACACCTGACTCTGAACTTTAAAATTTCACATATAAGGCCATCATGTTAAGTCGAAAATTAGAGCTGGCCCTGATCAAGGCCATTAAAGAAGCAAAATTGAAGAGGCATGAGTATGTGACGGTTGAACACATGCTCTGGGGCTTACTCCACGACGAGACAGCCTCCCATATTATTGAAAAATGCGGCGGCAGTAACGAATCGCTCAAAGAACGGTTAGAGGAGTTCTTAGCTGGCGGAATTCCGTTGCTCCAGACTGGTAAGGTCGAGCCATCGCAGACCGTGGCCTTTAACCGGGTACTTCAGCGGGCAGTCAATCATGTGCAAAGCGCGGGCAAGCGTGAGGTTGATACCGGTGATGTGCTGGTCTCCATTTTCGCTGAACCGGATTCGCACGCGGTCTATTTTCTCGGCAGTGAGGGCGTGGGCAGATTAGAAGTGATGGAGTACCTTTCTCATCACATGGCGGAAAGCAGTGCGCCTAAAAACGGCCCGCTGCCGATGGCTCGTCAGGCCGAGCAGCCTGATAGTCCGGCTAAGGAGCAGAAAAAGAAAGCGGAAGGCGAAGACCCGCTGGAGCAGTTCACGGTCAACTTTGCTGAATTAGCCGCCAAGGGGAAGATTGACCCCTTGATCGGCAGAAGCCGCGAATTAGAACGAATGATGCAAGTACTTTGCCGCCGCCGCAAAAACAACCCGCTTTTGGTGGGCGAGCCAGGCGTGGGTAAAACTGCGATTGCTGAAGGTCTTGCCCTGTGTATTCACGAGGACAGCCTAACTCGTCAATCGGCAACTCCTGATCCGGCCAAATTAGTTCCAGCCTTACTGCAAGATACAACCATTTACATGCTTGATATGGGTGCGTTAGTGGCAGGCACAAAGTATCGGGGTGATTTTGAAAAACGGCTGAAAGCGGTAGTGAATACTATTGAAAAGATGGATAAAGCCATTCTCTTCATCGACGAGATGCACACCATCGTTGGCGCTGGCGCAACCAGCGGCGGCTCGATGGATGCCTCCAATTTGCTTAAACCTGCGCTGCAAGCTGGCACCTTGCGCTGCATCGGTTCGACCACCTACGAGGAATACAAGAATTACATCGAAAAAGATCGTGCGCTTTCCCGTCGTTTCCAAAAGGTGGATATTGAGGAACCTTCGGTGGAGGATACCTGTGCTATTTTGCGCGGCTTGCAACCTCGTTATGAACAGCATCATCAGTTAAAATATGCGGATGATGCGATTCAGGCTGCTGCCGAGTTAGCGAATCGTTATATCAACGACCGCTTTTTGCCAGACAAGGCGATTGACGTAATGGACGAAGTGGGTGCATCCATGCGCTTGGCTGGAAAAATTGGCACGACCGTGACAATGGGTGATGTGGAAGCGATTGTTGCCAAAATGGCGCGTGTGCCGGTAGTTTCCAAGGTCAACAACAAAACTGAGGGCTTGCGTCATTTAGAGAAAGACCTAAAATCTGTGATCTTCGGCCAAGACGAGGCAGTTATCGAAGTAGTGCGGGCGGTGAAGCGGGCCAGAGCCGGGTTAGGCAATCCAAATGCTCCTACTGGTTCCTTCCTCTTTGCTGGCCCGACTGGTGTGGGTAAAACCGAGGTGGCCCGCCAGCTTGCTCAGTCTTTGTCGGTCAACTTTGAACGCTTCGATATGAGCGAGTACATGGAGAAACACGCTGTTTCTCGCCTCATTGGTGCGCCTCCGGGCTACATTGGCTTTGAGCAAGGTGGCCTGCTTACTGATGCAATCCGCAAGCACCCGCACACCGTGCTGCTTTTAGATGAGATCGAAAAGGCCCACCCGGATGTTTTTTCGATTTTGCTGCAAGTGATGGATCACTCGACCCTGACCGATAACAGCGGTCGGCGGGCAGATTTCCGCAACGTGATCCTGATCATGACCACCAATGCGGGCGCACGAGAGATGACTGAGCGCACTATCGGTTTTACTGGAGATTCCAAAGGCAAGGAGCAGAAGGCACTGAAAAATCTCTTCTCACCGGAGTTCCGCAACCGCTTAGACAGCATCATCACCTTTCATCCGCTGGAAATGACAGCGGTAGAGCGGATAGTTGGCAAGATGATTTTGGAGCTTCAGAGTCAGCTCGCCGACAAAAATGTGACCATCACCCTGACCCCAACCGCCCGCAAAAAATTGGCCGAGCAGGGCTACGACCCGGCCTTTGGCGCACGGCCCATGCGTCGATTGATTATGAAAGAAATCGGCGACGTGCTGACCGAGGAAATCCTTTTCGGCAAACTGAGCAAGGGCGGCAAAGCGCGTATTGGCTGTCGTCATGGCAAAATGACCTTTGAGTATTTTGATCAGTAGCTGCGTTTTCAGTTCAGGCAGGCTGCAAGGTAGCGCAGCCTGCTTTTTCTTCCTTTCTTCGGTTGACAAAGTCCTGTTGGTCGATGTAAAAGATGCAGATAGGAATAATTAAAATTGCATCTTTCTTTCCTTCGTTCTCAATAATCCAAGGTATTTCGATGATACGAATCAAAATGGTGGCATTGGCCGCTCTTCTGCTCCTGTTGTCTGGTAGTGCGACGTTGGCAGCCGACAAAGCCATGCCAACTTTTTCTCTGCCTTCTGTTGCTGACGCAAAAAAAGTGAGCAGCGATGATTTTAAGAATAAGGTACTTTTAGTCAGCTTTTTCGCCACGTGGTGTCCGCCCTGCCGAGAGGAAATTCCCGATTTCATTACCCTACAAACAGAGCTGGGCAGCAAGGGCTTTTCCGTGCTGGGTGTTTCAGTTGACGAAGGCGGGGTTGAGAGCGTGAAGCAGTTAGTCGAGCAAACAAAGATCAACTACCCTGTGGTCATGGCAGATGAAGACCTCTTGACGGGATTCGGCGGCATTTCCGGTGTTCCCACCTCTTTTCTGGTCAACAAGAAAGGCAATGTAGTCAAGTTTTACCCTGGCTATGTGCCTCATGACACCCTGAGAAATGACATTGAACAGGTGATGAAGGAGAACTGAAAGACGAGTTCATCTTGACAAGCTGTGCGGAAAGAATTATTCTTTTGGTGAGCATTATTCGGTTCAGTAAGAGCCGTAAGTCTTTAAAATTGAAATCATTCAAGGAGATTGTCATGCAGAAAATCATTGCCGCAGTTATGGCCGCAGCTTTTGTCGCTGTCGCAGTAGTAGCTATTGCCGCTACCAAAAAAGAGGAATGCAAAGTTACAGCAGTAGAAGGCGACAAAGTCACCATGACCTGTGAGAAAACCGAGTTGAAAGCAGACGACAAGGTTGAAGTGAAGAAGAAGGAAGAAAAGGCTGTTGAAGGCTGCTAAAAAACAGTAGATAGTTTTCTGCTATAAGAAAGCCGGTGGCGTATAATGCGTCACTGGCTTTCTTTTTGATCGTATCACGGCTCCTGATACTTAGGGCAAACCCGCTTCGCGTCATAATCCTTATAAGCCGGATCATCGTACCGCTTGTGACATTGCAAGCATAGCCCAACTCGCAGAATGCGCCGCAGTTCCTTGGCATTAAAGGGCCGTAAATCAGGCCGGGAACCGTGCTGTAGCTGCTGACCATCGATAGTCACAAAAGCATCTAAAGGCACAGTTCTACCTTTGAGCGTTTCCACTCCCTGACCCACTGGATAAAATTCCCATTTGCCGTTCTTCTTTGTCACCGTGCCTTGACCGAGGCCGATGGTCTTGGTTGAAGTGTGGCAGTCAGCGCAGGGTCTGCCTTGGGCTTGGGTGGTGTGCGGGTTGATCGCCGCCATTGTGAAGCGATTGAAGCCGCCTTCTACTTTGCCGTTTTTATCAATCAGCGTGACCACATCCTGACAGCCGGGCGTAACAATCACCACTTTGTCCTTCCACACCCCAAGTATGGGCTGCTCGTAGCGAATGTAGGAGCGGCCTTCCTTCCACCAGCCCGGCGTTTCCTGAAGACTAAGTTTGTCCAAATCGGTATCACTCATGTCGCGTTTGACGTGGCAGCCATAACACTGCGGCACCCAAGTAGCGTGGCAAGACTCGCAAGAGAGCCGTTTATGGCCCGGATAAGCGCAGGCATCCTGCTTGGGTGACTTGAGCGGGCGGACTTGGCCATCATTGCGCCCAGTGAGAACGAAGCCGTCCTTTTCTTTTTTGATATTGGTAACTTTACGGCCTTTGCGGGTCAAGCCTGGCTCGGCGGTGTGACAACCAGCGCAGCTGATCTCCAGCTGCTCCTCATAGTGGATGTACTGGGTACCATCACCCATGATTTCCTCGCGGGTGTGGCAGTCAATACAGGACATGCCTTTCTTATGATGCACATCTTCAGCAATTTCGAGATAAAAACGTCCGCCGGGCAGTTTCTTTGAGGACGGACCGCCTTTCTCGTAAGGTGTGCCGTAGCCTTCTCCTTCAAAGAGTCCGGTGTAGGAAATGCCAATCCGGCCTGAACGGTTGTGACAACGAATGCAGTTTTCATCCGGCACCTTCTTGCTGATCAGTGGATGCGGCTTTTTACCTTCCGATTTTTTATCCTCAAAGGAGGTCACGGTGCTGCGCTGATCGCCTTTGGCGGGAATGTAGTGACAGGCCGAACAACCGCCGCCTTTTTCGTTGAAGAATTTCAGCTCTGGCTTGTCGGGTAGATCATTTTTTTGCTTCCAGAGGTGGCATGTGGCGCAAAGTTTACGGAAATAATCCAAGGCTAAGGAATTTTCACCGCTTTTTAACAGCTGCTCGACCGTGATGCCCGCGTGCTGGGTGTCGCGCTCGCCCCAATAATAAAGCAGAGTAGAAAGAATGCCCCGATTGGTGGCCATCAGCGAGTTTTTTACCTTATGCACATCCGCTGGGTGACAGCCCTCTGTGCCACAGGTTTTTTCCACTACCCGCAGGTCGCCGGGATTCAACACCATATTTTTGTGCGCCTTGTCTTTGTCAATTGCCGTTGCGTCGCCGAGGTGGCAAGGCGAGCAGCCGATCATCTGGGCTGCGTGGGCAGGGTCAGGTTTTTCATCTTTGTGGCAGGACAGACACATTTCCAAAAAACCAGCAGTGGTGACTTCAATCTGCTCAGGCCGCTCGGTCTGTCGCTCCTGATAGACCAAATAGCCGATCAAGATGAGGATGAAGGGCAGAGCAGCGAGGATGCGGAAGGATTTGCGGGGTGCAGGCATGGGCTATTCGGCAGAGGAGGTGGTGGTTGGCAGGAAAACCACCGCAAGGGCAGTTCATGAATTGCCCTTACTATAACCGCTGGCTACCAATTTTGGCAACTGCGGACAAAACTATCTCTCGCTCTACGGTAAGCATTAAGCATAGGGGAAATCTCATAAGTTCATGGCATTTTTAATTTGTTCTGCTAACGATATACCGTGCCAAAGCTCGCAGTGGGTCTGCCCGCTTATCAAAGTCCACCAGCGCAGCCACAGCGCGTTCCGCTGCCTCTATTGCCAAGGCGCGGGTTTTTTCTACTCCGAAAAAGGCCGGATAGGTGGCTTTGCCTTGCCCGGCATCATGACCTGCGGTTTTGCCGAGCTGCTTGCTGGAGGCGGTCACATCCAGTAGATCATCGACAATCTGGAAAGCCAAACCAACTGCGCTGCCATATTCGGTAAGTGCTTGTAGCTGTGCCGCAACCGCACAACCGCCGATGGCTCCCATTTGTACCGCCGCAGTGATCAGCGCGCCGGTTTTTGAGCGGTGAATGGTTTTGAGCAGCGCAAAAGGTATTTCCTTTCCTTCGCTGGCAATATCTAGAAACTGGCCGCCGACCATGCCTAAAGAACCGGCAGCCCGCGCCAGCACTGCGATCAGACGCAGACGAACTTCCAAGGACAGGCCGGGGAATTGCTCGCTGCTGATTAGCTCAAAGGCGTAGGTGAGTAAGCCGTCGCCCGCAAGAATGGCCTCAGCTTCGCCAAATTTTTTATGGCAAGTGAGCTGACCCCGACGCAGGTCGTCGTTGTCCATCGCGGGTAGATCGTCATGAATTAGCGAATATGTGTGAATACACTCCAAGGCGCAGGCGGCAGGCAAGAGTAGCGTATCCACGTCCGGCTTATCGCTGACGCAGCGGGCCGCAGTCAAGCACAGGATAGGCCGAATTCGTTTACCGCCGACAAAAAGACTGTAGCGCATCATCTCAATATGAGGAGCAAAATCTCCTTCCGCCGCCAGCATATACTGGTGCAGTGCCTCCTCGACAAGCTGCCGCTGTTCCTGAAGATACTGTTTGATATCAAACATATTTTTCCTTTCTCACTTCCGCTGACAAACTGATTCGGATGCTACTGTCCTGTTTCGCACTGTTATACCATCTTTTCCAACAGGAGCAACTGAAATCAGTTTTCATTCTTCACGGATAATGAAACCGTGATTTATATCTTGTTTGGCAAATTTACATTTTATACAATTTATGCGATTGACAGAAAGGATAGGAGGAATATAATTCGTCATATCAAGCGGGTGTCTTTTAGCTTAGTTTGATATGAAAAGGTGGAACATTAGAGGCTCTGTTCAGAGCAAAACACACACTCGTCGTCAACGAATAAGGAGGAACTGCCCATGCCTGATCTGAATCTCGGCAACGCCAGCACCGCGTGGATTGCCCAGCACCAATGGAACGACAGTTACGAAGTTGAATTTTCTCGCTGGATCGAGCAGTTGTTTGCCAAGAAAGGGCCAACGCTGACTGCCTGTTTACGCAACCAATCAGCCAACTCTCTATATTCGGACGAAGATAAAAATCTTTCGGTGTTCAGCGATTGCGCCGATCTGCCGTATGTGGTGCGGGCGTATTTCTGTTACAAAAAGAAACTGCCGTTTTCATTCAACGTTTCCATTGCTGGTGGGCGATATACCAGCGGAAACACGCCGGGATCACGTCGCTCTTTTATGAATTATGCCAAATTTTCCCTTTTGGCTAAAGCAATCAGCAACAGTGTCCACAGCGGCTTTTTTCGTTATTTTTGGACGACAGAAAAAACAGATACCTATCTGGCGGAAATCAACCGAGAGAGCATTGTTCCGGGCGTAGTATATTACGATGCCAACGGCCATGTGCTGGTCGTTTCCAAGGTAGATGCCGACGGCACGGTTTGGTTTGTGGACGGCCATCCTGACAACAGCCTGACCAGCAAACGATTCGGCGAATCACTGTCACGTGGCTCTTGCAAAACCGGCGGCGGGTTCCGTCGCTGGCGGCAGCAAACGGTGGATAGCAGCGGCAGCCTTGTCTTGACTTCAAACAAAAATTCAGCCTTTTTTGATGCCGGACAAAGCCAGTGCCAATCTAACTACCGCGTTGACGGTTTCGACCTCAATTATCATCAGTGGGTAAAACGGCGACTTGCCTCTGGTAACGTTAGGATTGATCCGACCAAAGAATTGACCCAGCAACTGACTGCTCTACACGAAGCCCTGAAAGAGCGGGTTGATTCTGTCGATGCAGCGGTTGCCAAAGATATCCACACGAAAGCACATCCTGCCAGTCTGCCTTACAATATCTACGGAGCGGAAGGCGAATGGGAATCCTACTCCACGCCAGGACGTGATGCGCGATTGAAAGCGCAAGTCAGAGAAATTTTTAACTTTATCACCAGCAGCGTTGCCGCAGTAGAACGTGGCAATCATCCTTACCTGTTCAGTGGAAGCGTGGGAACGCTGGTGCGCGAATACGATGCAATCTGGAATGCAAATTCGGCAGCAATGCGGATCGGTTATACCAATTCAGTCGGAGCAGCAGTATCGCTGACCTTGTCGGACATCATGGATCGACTATTCAAACTTTCCTTTGACCCCTATCACTGCCCTGAATTGCGCTGGGGCGACACACAAACGACATCCTGCCCTGACGGTTCTACTAAACGGGACTGGTACAACAAAGAGCAAAGACTGCGCAATGTCATTATCCCTGATAGCCGCGCCAACACCACGTTGGATTGGGGGCCGCAGACTGCGCCGGATATTCATGTTGGCAATCTTTTGCGTAAACTGAAGCAGCAATACGCTGCCTAACAGATGGAACCGCCCGTTTGCTTTAACGCTTGCGGGCGGTAATTTCAATTTTTATTCCTGCAAAGGAGGAGGTGCATTATGTTCAGACCATCTGTAGATAAGCTGATTGAGGTGATCAAAGCCAAGGGATACGCACTCTATGACACCCCTGGAATTGATTGGAATCTGAATATTGTTGGCATTCGCGCGCTTGATCCTGAACCTGGAAAATTTAACGATACCTTGACTGTTTTCCAGAGATTTCGTGGAATTTGGGAAATATATTATTATCACATCACCACTGACCCAAGTATTTATTATCTGACTCATCCTGTCAACAGCTATGGTACAGCTATTCTCAAGGAAGGTCAATACAAGGGAGCGTATCAGATGGATATTCATAACCGAGGAAGAGCAAGTGGCCACTTAGCTCTTTGTCAACGGTTAGGTTCGGTCACGGTTTATCGTGATA
>JAGIXO010000028.1 GCA_026122915.1 Candidatus Electronema nielsenii
TTTGATCGCCCAAGCGCAGGAACGTGCTGCTGAACTCATTATCACCCATCATCCGGCTCTCTTTCAGCCGCTGAAATGCCTGCGCACTGATCAGCCAATTGGCAGCTTTCTCGATGCCGCCTTGCGGGCTGGAATCAACGTGATCGGTTGTCACACCAATTTAGATGCCGCGCTCGGTGGAGTCAGCGCTGCATTAGCGCAGGCTCTTGGATTGACCAATACTATCCCCTTGATTGCGGACAAAAAACAGCCAACGTGCGGTCTCGGTAGGATTGGCTGGCTGCCTACACCGCTACCACCAGAGGTTTTTTTGACCCAACTTCAAGTGGCGATTTCATTACCTTGGCTACTGGAAGCCGGGCCGCGACCGACAGCAGTTGCCAAAGGAGCAGTGTGCGGCGGCTCTTGCTCTGATCTGGCAGAAGCGGCCTTGGCAGCAGGGGCAAATGTTTTCATCACCGCTGAAATCAAACATCACGTTGCCCGCTGGGCAGAAGAGGCTGGACTGTGGCTTTTAGACGGTGGCCATTTTGCCACGGAAAATCCGGCCATGCGCATCTTGCAGCAGCAACTGACGGAGCGCATCCGACTGGCGGGTTTGAACGTGCAGATTCATTGTGCCCAGCAGGAATCCCCCTTGAAGCTGGTGGCTCAGGAATTTTGCAAAGAATAAAAAAAGATCAATGTCCATTAATAGAAGAGAGAGGAGAACATTTTGAACGAAGAACTCAGCAAGCTCGTTGCGTTACAGGAGCTTGACACAGAGCTGGCCGGATTTGATCGGGAAGCGGAACGAATCCGACAGGAGCAGGCAGATCGGGAAAAAGCGGTTAAAGATCGGGCAATTTTGGCCGAGCAATGCCGGGAAAAGGCAGCAGAGCTGGAGCAGAGCCGTCACACGATCAAGGCAGCAGGCGAAGAGGCTGCTGATCGGATTAAAGAGCGGCAGATCAAAATGATGCAGGTGCAGACCAGCCGTGAGCACCAAGCATTGCTTAAAGAAATTGAGGATGCGAAAAAGCAAATCCGTGACACCGAAGAACAGATGCTCCACGTCATGGAGCAGGCTGAGGCGGAGCTAAACCGGGCGACAGAACTGGAAAACCTGTACAAAGGTGAAACCAAGCTGCTGACCGAAGCGGCTAAAAAGACCGAGGATGCCATCCGCAAGATTGAGGCTCGTCGCGCCGAGGTATTGAACAGTCGCAGCCAGCTGGCCAAGGAAATCCCGGACACGCAGATCAAGCGGTATGAAAAATTGCTCAGTAAACGTAAGGGCTTGGCCGTAGTCAAAATTTTGGGTGGGGTCTGTCAAGGCTGCTTCATGACCGTGCCGCCGCAGCAGTTCAATCAAGTGCGCAAGGGCAACGACATCAGTGCTTGTCCGGCCTGTCAGCGTATTCTTTATTACAAGCCCGACCCCAATCATCCTGAGGTGATGCAACCTATTTTGCGACCTCAGTTAGAGGATTTATACGAGTCCGATGGCGAAGATGACGAAGATGAGTTGATCGAATGAGCCAACCTGTAGTTGCTTGGAGGCTGTTTACGGACGGAGCCTCTCGGGGCAATCCGGGCAAGGCAGGAGCGGGCGCAGTGCTGCTCGACAGCGAAGGCCGCGAGCTGGCGGCCCGCTCTCTGTATCTCGGCGAATGTACCAACAATGCGGCAGAATACCGCGCGTTGCTTCTTGGTCTACACACAGCTCTTGAATTGGACTGCATCCGGCTGGAAATTTATTTAGATTCCGAGCTGATTGTCCGCCAGATTCAAGGTCGATACAAGGTTAAACACGAGACTTTGAAGCCACTCTTTGATGAGGTAAAAGTTTTGCTCGCGCAGATAAAAAGCTGGTCAATCGCCCATGTGCCGAGGGAGCAAAACAAACGGGCTGATCAGCTGGCAAACCGGGGAATTGACGAGGGGAGCAAGCAATAGCATATTTTATGAAGAAAATCCTATTCGCATGGGATGAGAAGAAGGCGAAAAGAAATATCAAAAAACATGGTGTTTCTTTTGAAGAAGCTCAGACCGTGTTCTTTGATGATCACGCGGTGCAATTTTGGGATGAAAAACATTCCGATCCCGAAGATCGTTTTCTGATGTTAGGAATGAGCAATAGACTTCGTATTCTCCTCATCGTCCATTGTTACCGAGAAGATGATTCGATAATCAGGA
The DNA here is from genome assembly GCA_026122915.1 of Candidatus Electronema nielsenii. GTDB lineage: Bacteria > Desulfobacterota > Desulfobulbia > Desulfobulbales > Desulfobulbaceae > Electronema > Electronema nielsenii. Next base: position 2,179 of record JAGIXO010000028.1, read on the forward strand.
TTATCTCTGCAAGAGAGGCAACAGAACATGAACAACGAGAGTACGCGGAGGAATTATCATGAAGAAAGAATATGAATTATCACGAATGAATAAACGCAAAAATCCATTCGCGCAGCAGCTTAAACAGCAAACGATAATTCAAGTTGAGACGGATACGCTTGAATATTTTCAAAACATGGAGAAGGAAACAGGCATACCTTATCAAAACCTTATCAATCTCTATCTTCGAGAATGCGTGACTTCACAGCGTAAGCTTTCATTTCAATAAACACAGCAGTTTTGGGGCGGACGCATGATCGCTCCGGTCTTAGGACCGGGGAGGAAAGTCCGAACACCGCAGGGCACGGTGGTTCTTAACAGGAACGCCGGGAAACCGGGGGAAAGTGCCACAGAAAATACACCGCCGATGGGACAGGTAACTGTTCACAGGTAAGGTTGAAATGGCGAGGTAAGAGCTTCACCGCTTTCATGGTGACATGAAAGGCAAGGCAAACCCCACCGGGTGCAAGACCAAATAGGGAAACGTTTGAGGCTGCTCGCCTGAAGTTTCCGGGTAGGTTGCACGAGGTGCCGGGCAACCGGCATCCAAGTCAAATGATCATGGCCTGCGGCAGGAATGCAGGAACAGAATTCGGCTTATAGTCCGCCCCAATTTTTTTATCAAGCAAGAGCGTTGTAGATCGAAGTAGGGCGAACCAATCGGTTCGCTTTTTTGTTTTTTGAACTTGCCAAAAATTATGCCCAGTCAAAATTCACCACCTTCCGTTGGCATCATCATCCCTGCTGCCGGTTTTGGCACCCGGATGGGCGCGGACGTACCCAAGCAGTTCCTTGAGCTGGCGGGAATGCCGGTACTGGCCCGTACTCTGCTGGTCTTTCTTGAGCATCCTAACGTTCATGCGGTTGTCGCCGTTCTGCCATCGGAACATCTTCAATCTGGCGCGGAATTACTTCGACCTTTTCTTAATTTGCTCCAGCAGCAAAAACTCTCCTTCACCGCAGGCGGCGCGACCCGTCAGCAGTCGGTCCGCAACGGTTTGGCAGCTTTGCCTGCCACAGTCGAGCGCGTTCTCGTACATGACGGTGCGCGGCCTTTGGTCACTGCTGAGATTATTGACCGCTGCTTGAGCGGCATTGAGCAGCACGGCGCAGTGATCGCCGCAGTGCCGGTCAAGGATACCCTGAAAGAGGTGGAGCAGGGGGCTATCCTACGCACGGTTGACCGCGCTCGACTCTGGCAGGCACAAACGCCGCAGGGCGCAACGCGGATGCTGCTGGAACAGGCGCATCAGCACGCTGAGGCCAGCGGCTTCATTGGCACGGACGAGGCTTCGCTGCTCGAACATGCGGGTATTTTTGTCAATGTGGTTATGGGGAGCGAACAGAATTTTAAAATCACTCAGCCAGAGGATTTGGCAATTGCCGCTGCGCTGCTGCGGCAGGAGGAAAACACCATGCGGATTGGACACGGCTTTGACGCGCATCGGTTAGTTGAGGGTCGTAAGCTCATTCTTGGCGGGCAAGAGATGCCCTATCGCCTTGGTTTGGAAGGACATTCCGATGCTGATGTGCTGATTCATGCCCTGATGGATGCGATACTTGGTGCGCTCGGCGAAGGAGACATAGGCCGCCATTTTCCCGATAGCGACGAGCAGTACCGAGGCGCAGACAGCCTCAAGCTGCTGGTGCGAGTGATGGAGTTGGTCAGGATGAAAAAGATGCGGATCGTGAATGCGGACATCACGGTAATCTGCCAGCAGCCCAAGTTAGCCCCGTATATAGCTGCAATGAAGGCCAATCTCTGCACGGTCTGCGCCACGGAAGAGATCAACATCAAAGCCACTACCACAGAAAAAATGGGCTATACCGGACGGGGAGAAGGAATCAGCACGCACGCGGTGGTACTGTTGGCTCTGCGCTGATCTTTGATGCAATGAGAGGATCGAGCGTGAACTTGGTTTGAAAAATATTGAACTTTTCAGACAAATGGCTTATACATGGAGAAGGAGGAGTAAGCTTGTCGGAGAAGCGTGCAGCTGTTTAAAATTCAGACTGCCCTAAACCGCTGCCCAACTGCTATGCAAAATGAAGCTCCGCGATGCCATCCATATTCTGATGTTGAGTCCTATTTATTTCTATCTGCCGGTGTCGCAACGCCTTCAGTTAGCCAAAGAATACTGTCAGGCAGTCAACAGCCTTGCTGTTCCGTTTGTTCGAGCTGAATATGTTTAATTCCTATTGGTTGGACGCGAAAGCGGCGGCGTTTCTGGTGGCTGCCAGCAAGCGTTCAGCTCATGCAGCTTGGCGTATTTGTACCAAGTCCCTTCGAAGTTCCCTACCGCGATAACAAAGCCGGGCCAGCCGTCAAGGATACCTTTTTTCAAAATATACATGTGGAAAAAAGACCAAAGCCCCCGGCTCAGAGCGGTAAACATGCCACCTTTCCGGCCTCTCTGTCGGAGCTTTTCCGCGCCAAGGGTAGAATAGCGGTTAGCCTTGCGGGCCACTTCTTCGAGATTTTTATAAGGAAATTGCCAGATAGGTTGTTGGAGATACGCGACAGGCTTGGCAGAAATAATCTCGAACTCTTCATGCACCGGGTCGCTGTCCTTGAATTTCAGTACGCCTTTACGAAAAAGCTGAGGCTGGCGGTAATCGGGATAAAAGCCGGAATGTTTGATCCAGCGGCCCATGAAAAAATTGCGCCGGGGGATGTAATAAGCATCAGCGAGATCAGGCAAAGCAAGCGTGGCTAATATCTCGTCTCGTGCCTCTGGAGTGCAGCGTTCGTCCGCATCAAGTGAAAAAATCCAATCATGCGTGCAAGCGGCCATCGCTCGATTGCGCAGATCGCCAAAGCCCCTGAATTCAATCTGCACCACTCTTGCCCCTAGTTCGGCGGCAATTTCGGCGGTACCGTCGGTACTGAAGGAATCGGCCAGCACAATCTCGTCGGCCCAGAGGACTGAGTTGATGGCCGAACGGATTTTATCAGCTTCGTTCCAAGCGATGATGTAAGCGGAAATTTTGCTCATAAGGTACGCGGGCCTGCGGTTGGTGGCGCAGGTCGTTTTGCCGCCCCGCCGCCTGCAAGCTGGATGACGATATTGTCGGTCTTACGCAACCGCTTGGCTAAAGTTTTAAAGAGATGTCGGGCGATATCCGGGTATTTTTCCAACAGCTCCGGTAGCTTGTCGCCCGGATATTTTTTCACCTTACTGCGACCTACGGAAATGATTGAGGCATAGCGCGCCTCATCGAGAATGCAGGCCATCTCGCCAAAATATTCACCCGGTTCAGTGATCTCGGCGATCTTCTTGCCTTGCTTGAGTACCGCTACCTTGCCCCGTACCAGCTTGTAAAAGTTGCGGTCGTCTTGGTTACCTTCCTGAATGATAATGTCGCCGTCCTCGTACTCCTCTACCGGCGGACTGACTAAATACGGCGGCAAAGTGTCTTGATGAGCGACAGTGTTTCCCATCACCTCGTCGAGGCTGGTTACGCCTTGAATAGCCTTCATAATTGCAGCCATGCGCAGAGTGTACATGCCTGACTGCATAGCCACCTTGCGGAGTTGTTCTTCTGAAACCTGCGCTTGAATAGCCTGCGCTACTTCGGTAGTAACTTCCAGTAATTCAAAGAAACCCACCCGGCCTTTGTAGCCGCGACCGTTGCAGACCGCGCAACCCTTGGGGCCGTAGAGCTGAAAGCCCTCTGCGTCGAGCTGCTCATCAGTGAAGCCTAACTCTTTCAGTTTTTCCCGCTCCACTGTGACCGGTTGCTTGCACTTAGCGCAAAGCCTACGGCCCAATCGCTGGGCTAATACCATCGTCAGCGAGCCTGCCAGAATATACGGTGGAATACCGATATCCACCATACGACTGACCGTGGCAATCGCGTCGTTGGTGTGCAGGGTACTGAAAACTAAGTGGCCGGTCATAGCTGCTTTCATCGCAATTTCGGCAGTACTAAGATCGCGGATCTCGCCGACCATGATGATGTCCGGGTCCTGGCGGAGAAAGGCTTTCAAGGCTGCCGGGAAGGTCATACCAACCTCAGAGTTGACGTTGACCTGACAGATGCCTTTGAAGTTAAACTCAACCGGATCCTCAGCGGTCAGAATTTTGATATCCTCACTGTTCAGGGAGTTGAGGGCCGAGTAGAGGGTAACAGTTTTACCGGAACCGGTGGGGCCAGTAACGAGCAGCAGACCCTGCGGGCGATTGAGACAGCGTTTCAGGGATTCAAAGGTATCTACTTCAAAACCGAGCTTGGTCAAGTTGACGTTCAGCGAGCTTTTGTCCAAAATACGAAGGACGATGCCCTCGCCGTGCAGGAGCGGCAGTGTAGAAACACGGAAGTCAACCGCCTTGTTACGACCCATGCGGATACTGATACGACCGTCCTGGGGTATCCGGCGTTCGGTAATGTTCAAGTTAGCCAGAATCTTCATGCGGGCGGAGAGCGCATTCTTGATGGTCAGCGGCAGGTTCATGGACTTAAACAGGGTGCCGTCCTTCCGGTAGCGCACTTGCATGGTCTTTTCAAAGGGTTCGATATGGATATCGCTGACCCCGTCCTGCACGGCCTTGACCAAGATGCCGTTCACTAACTTGATAATCGGTGCGTCGTTGGCGGAGAACTGGCTGGATTTATCGTCATCTTCGCCGTCGGAGTCCTCAATCTCGAAGTCTTCCGCTGCGTCGGATACCAGCGCACCCCAGTCCTCAACCTGCTCGACCTGCTCAACCTGCTCTTCTTCACCTGTACCGAAAAAAGTTTTGTACTCTTCGTCAGTTATCTTGTAATGCGTGCGATACGCATCGACAATATTCCGGGTGGTGGAGACGCAGACGTTCAGGGCCAACTTGAGAGCATTTTGCAGCTCCTCCACTTCCATCGCGTCCGTCGGCTCGGACATGGTGATTTGGAGGGTGTCACCAGCCAAACGAAGCGGAAAGGCCAGATACTTCTTGGCCATTTCATAGGGCATCAGCTTGAGGGCATCTTGACTTGGTGCCTCCTCAGCAATGTTGACTGCCGAGTAGTTGTGCTGCCTGCTCAGAAAGTTGACAATCGTATCTTCTTCAATGATACCGCTGTCGAGAAAAATTTTTCCCAGCCGCTCGCCAGTTTTTTTATGAATGACCTGGGCGTTGGTAAACTCAGCAGAAGTGACATAACCTGCCTTCTGGAGCAACTCACCAATTTTGAGCCTGCCTGCTCCTGACTGATCCTTGACAGTCCGTTTCAGAGCCGCCTTTTGATCTGCGGCTGCCGCCGGTTTTTTGGTCGGTGGGGCTGCTGGTTTTTTATTATCCATAGGTTCTCGGCGCAGAGGAATGCTTGTTTTTCTGAACAGTCTTGGCTTGTATCTTACCGTAAAATGAAAAGAGCCAAAAGGATTTTTCCCCTGAGACCCGTTTTTTGCCCTGTTTACGGCAAAGGCCAGCATTTTTTAGCTCCATGCTATACCGCCCGCCCAACATGCGGAACACTTTGTGTCTGCGGAAGGCATTTTTGTATTGTTCAGATTGTGTTCAGCATGTTATTTTCCGGCAAACCGTTAAAATTGCGAAAATCCGCCAGAGAGTAACAAGGAGAGAACATGTTTGAAGTATCTGGAGCAGCACTGAAGGTGCTGGCCGAATATCTTATCGAGCAGAACATTAACTCGGTTATTCGCATTACGTCGATGGCTGATCACTGCGCCGGGCCGCATCTACGGATCAGCGTGTGCGAAAAATTGTCCAATGACGTAGTGCTTGAGCGCGACGAGATCGTGTTTGTTATCAACAAAGAATTGCTGGCGGAATGCGGCTCTATCAGCGTGGATTACATAGAATCTAGCAACACCTGCTGCTGTAGCGGCGGCTGTGCCGGTTTCCGTATCAGCGGGGAGAAAAAATTTCTCTTCTCCGGCAGATGCACCACTGAGCCAAATCGCTGTGATCTACGTTGCGGCATGTCGTCGCCTCCCCCGCAGCAATCTCTTCTTTGAACAACATGCTTGATTTCCTGCGGTAAAAATCGTACATTGCGTATCGCTTGTTCTGTTTGTAGGCCATTAGTTGGTCTGCTTCACCGCTTCCTCAACCCACTGCTTTTCATCATGATACAATTGAATATTGCCGCATTTGTTTTGGGCTGCGTCTTCCTTGCCGCCTCCTCTGCTTCTGCTTCGCCTCATGAAGCGGCGGGTCATGAGGCGGCGGGCTGTGGCGCAGGTGACTGTCGGGACTGCCACTCTGTTAACAAAAAAGAAATCTCTGATCTACTCAAAGGCAAGGTGAGCGAGGTGCTGGATGTCAGGCGCAGCGAGGTGCCAGGCCTTTGGGACGTGGATGCGATCTATGAAGGTCAGAAGGTGCCGCTGTATATTGATTTTTCTAAGAAATATCTGATCAGCGGCAGCGTGATCAAGCTGGAGAGCAACGAAGATTTGAGCGAGCGGAAGTTTGTCAGTATGAACAAAATTGATGTGAGCAAAATTTCGTTAGATGACGCAGTCGTGATTGGCAAGGCGGATGCGGCAGGCAAAATCATCGTCTTCGACGACCCTGAATGCAAATTCTGCGCCAAGCTCCACCCAGAGATGGAAAAAGTGGTGGCCCAGCATCCTGAGCTGGCTTTTTTCATTAAGCTTTTTCCGTTGCCCTTGCATCCGGGTTCATTGCCCAAAGCCAAGGCAATTGTCTGCGCCAAAACCAAAGGTGATAACAGTCGGGCCGCTGTTCTACTCAGCGATGCCCTGAAAGGAAAACCGGTGCCTGCGGCGGACTGCGAAACCGACCAGATTGACAAAAATATCGCGTTGGCTAAAGAACTGCACATTGCTACCACGCCAACGTTGATCACGCCGGACGGTCGGGTGCTGCCAGGTTATAAAACGGCAGAGGACATTGTCGCGGCAGTAAAGGAAACAGCAGGTCAATAAGCTGACTGTAGCATTTGGGTCGGGACAGCATTCCGGCCCAAAATCAAGCCGTTACCCTTCCTCAGCAACTTTTCCTTTGCCGGACAAACAAAAAAACCTCGAATCCTTATTCAGGAGTCGAGGGCATAACGGACAAGCCGGATATTTTTGGTGGCGATGCAGGGACTTGAACCCCGGACACTACGGATATGAGCCGTATGCTCTAACCAACTGAGCTACATCGCCTTGATTGCAAGATCGATTATTATGCTCAATTTTATTCTTATTGTCAAGAGAGAAACGCGCTGAAAAAAGGAACTGGCTGCTGGAAATGCGGGGATTGGCTCCTGTTTCCTTTTAGTGGCAGTAATTCCTTGTGCTGCATCAGGAAAAAGTGAATAATAAAAAAGATCAAATATCGCGCACTGCCTCTGTGAAGCGGTCTGTCGCACGACCAAAAATACCCATGAAACAAGATGTTAAGAGTATGCGAAAAATGCTAAACCGAATTGTGTTGATAGCTTTGTTTCTCCTGCTGACAGTCGCGCCGGGTATGACTGCTGAATTTCTTCTTTTTTATAGCAATGATGTGCATGGTGAAACTGAACCCTGTGGGTGCAAATCGCGGCAGCTAGGCGGTCTGTCCAGAGCAGCCTCACAGATAAGTCGTTTTGCCGAATTAGAAAAATTACCGTGGCTGCTTTTAGACAGTGGCGGCCTGCTTTTTAAACAGAGCAGCTTACCGTCCGGGCAGGAGGAACAGGAACGAATCACTGCTGTAGGTATCGCCGAGGCCATGCAGTCCATGAACTGTCGGGCAGTTGGTCTTGAGGCCCATGATTTGGCAGGCGGAGTTGAGTTGCTCAAAAAAATGCAGAAGGAACAGAAGCTGACTTGGCTCTCCATGAATTTGGTCGATGCCAAGAAAAAGCAATTAGTTTTCAATCCTTGGCTGTTGACAGAGACCGCTGGGCTACAGGTAGCCGTATTAGGTCTCACTGGCGGACAGATGATGCTGGATTCTGCGCCAGATAAAACAGGCTACACGGTACTGCCGTGGAAGGAAACTCTGCCTAAGGCACTTGAGCAGGTCAAAGGCAAGGCGGCGATGATTATTCTGCTTTCCAGCTATCCTTATGAGGTGAATAAGGAAATCGCGGAGGCATATCCGGCGGTGCATTTGCTTCTTGCCTCTGGCCCAGCAGCAGCGGCAACCTATCCCTTCATGGTCGATGATACGCTGTTTGCACAAACAGGCGCACGGGGCAAAACCTTGGGTATGATGCGCATCAGCTGGACTGAAGTGGAAAAATGGGAGGAAAGTGATCTGAGTAAAATCCGATTGGAACAAAATCGGCTTGATCAGATCACCTTGCAAATAAGCCGTTTGGAGCAGCAAACTGAGGGTAAAAGTTTAGCCAAGGATGACATCGGCTATCAGAAGCTATTGACGGAGAAAAAAGAGGCTGAAAAAAAAATTAAAACCCTACAGGACAAGAAACAGCCGGACGGCGAAAATTTTTGTCGCTTCAGCAACCAGTTTATTGCCTTAGAATCTTCGTTACCGGAAGACCCTAAAGTACGCGAGATTATGATGCGGACCAAGCAGAAGATCAATAATCTGAATCAAGAGCGATCAGCGGCGGAGAACAGCGCAGCCCTGCTCAAGACTTTGGTGGGCTGGCAGAGATGCGGAGAATGTCATGCCGAGCAGATGGCATTCTGGCAGAAGACCAGCCATGCCCAGAGCGTGCGAACGCTGGAAGGAAAAAATCAGCAGTTCAACCAAGACTGCTTGGTTTGCCATGTCACCTTACCTACGCGCGATTTGGCTACAGTGAAGGCGGACAAATTGCTTGATCACCTCCCCGATCAGTTAAAAAACGTGGGTTGTGAAAACTGCCACGGCCCGGCAGCGGGCCATGCTGCGTCTCCAGCACAGGTGCCGGTTTCTATGCCCAAGCCTGATGAGCAAACCTGCAAAAGTTGCCACACGCCGGAACACGATGACCATTTTGTCTTTGCCGATAAAGCAGCCAAAATACGCTGCCCAAAACGATGAATTTTCCCCGCTCAAAGAGAGAAAACTAGACCGGAGGTTGAACTACAGAAGGAAAAAAGATAAACTTTAAACAGAAACTCCTTCTGATGCAGGACGGAGCCAGAAAAAATCTGCGTCTGCCGGGCTGGAGGAGACCGGCAGTGGATTTTTTACTGAGGGTAGCTTCAAGGCTCGCATAAATCAGGCAAGAGAAATATGTATAGCAATCAATTGTATTATCAATTTTCATTCATGCTGGCGATTTTATTAATCGTGATTGCTGGTGTCACCGTGCTGATCATGTTGGAAATGAACAGCACTCCACAGGAAAACAGCGAAAAAAATAACAGAGCTGTACAGCGTTTTCTCGGCTATCTTTTTTTGGTACTGTTTGCAGGGATGCTCGCCTACATGGTGTTTAGAACTGGCAGTTTTCAGGGAGATATGCCTGCACCAGTCATGATTCTTGCTTTGTTGTTGGTGCCGCTGATCATGATTAAAGTGGTAGTCGCCCGACAGAAAGCCTTGATCAGCACCAAGTTGATTCTACTGGGAACTGCAATTTTCGGCCTCTCTTTTGGTCTTACTGCGATGGCTGCTTACTATTACAACAAGCAGCACAGCGGGGAAAAGACCATCTATACACCAGAGGTGAGCATGGAATCTGGTCATGTCATCATGAGTAAAAAATGCAGCAAATGTCATACGCTTGATCGCATCTACGCCGCTACCGTAGCTGAATGGACTCCAACTGTGAGTAAGATGGCCGCCTTTGATTCCTCCGACATAAGTAATGCTGAAGCCGGAGTTATTGCTGCGTACTTGAATGAAAAGCGGTTGCATGATGAACTACAGCAGAAAAAAAAGTTAATTCTGGTCAAATGTACAACAATGTGCCATAAATTGGATAAGATATCCGCAGCAAAAAAGAACGAGCAGCGTTGGCGCGAGACGATCGAGAGGATGATCACTCTCACTGGTGATCCCAAGTATCTTTCCGATGAGGAAAAAAATACTATTGCTAAATTTCTCGCTAACAACATGGAAAATTTGTTGAATTCAGGCATTGAAAGTACGCTATCCCCACCCATAGTTACCGGGGTGCGGAGCTTAGTCGCTCGCAAATGTAGTGCAGGCTGTCATAAATTAGATCAGGTACTCATTGCGAAAAAAACAAAGGAAGTTTGGACTGAAACTATCAACAACATGATTGAAATAACTGGTAATCCAGGATATCTTTCCGAGCAAGAGAAACAGCAAATTATCGAATTTCTCAGTCTTCCAATCGAGGAACGGGATAAACAGGGCCATGAGACGTATACGCCACCAAAATCATCTCATACTGATCATCCCTTGATCAATAGCAAATGCGGACGCTGCCACGACACAGAGCGATTGCATCAGGCGAATAAAAATCAAGAAGAATGGGAAAAAACCGTTAGTATCATGGCGGAAGGCACTGGCGATCCTCATTATCTTTCCGAGCAAGAGAAGAAAGACATCGTCACTATTATCAGTAGCTGGGAAGTCATAAAATAAGAATCAACTGAGTTTTTCATGCTTGCATATCCTGACATCGATCCAGTTATTTTTGCCGTCGGCCCTTTGGCGGTACGCTGGTACGGGCTGATGTATGTCCTTAGCTTTACGGCTTCTTATTTTTTAGTCAGACGGCAGGCTAAACAGTTCGGTTGGCAACAAATGCTTGAACAGCTTGATAACCTCAATTTAGCCTTGATCGTTGGAGTTATTCTCGGCGGACGGATAGGCTATGTCCTTTTCTATAATCTGACCTATTATTTGGAACATCCGCTGGAAGTCTTTGCCACGTGGCAGGGCGGGATGTCCTTTCACGGCGGGGTGATCGGAGTGTTGATTGTCGGCCTGCTTTTTTGTCGCCGGACTCAGCTGGATTTCTGGAAGGCAGCAGATGTATATGTGGTCACAGTACCCATCGGCTTAGGTTTGGGCAGAATCGGCAATTTTATGAACGGCGAACTGTACGGACGGACCACCGAGGCTGCTTGGGGCATGATTTTCCCTCTCGGTGGCTCGCTGCCTCGGCATCCTTCCCAGCTTTACGAGGCATTGTTAGAAGGATTGCTGCTGTTTCTCATTCTCTGGCCGCTCCGGGCGAAACCTTGGCAGAATTCGCTTAAAAGGCTGTGGCCGCACGGCAGCCTGCTGGCACTTTTTTTGATTTTCTACGGTATTTTTCGTTACATAATTGAATTTTTCCGCGAGCCAGACCCACAGATTGGCCTGCTTTTTTTTGATATGAGTATGGGCCAACTGCTCTGCGCGGCAATGCTCTGTGCGGGCATCCTGCTGTACTGGCTGCGGCGGAAACAACAGCCAACCGTTTCGAGGTAATCATGGACAAAAACATCCCGCTTAACGAGCGGATTATTTTCGCCTTAGATGTGGCTTCCCACGAAGAGGCGATGCGCTTGATTGAGCGATTAGACAGCGAGATTAAATTTTTTAAGGTTGGCTTGCAGCTCTTTCTCGCCAGCGGCTTTCAAACCATTGATGCGTTAGTCCGGCGCGGATGTAAGGTCATGGTTGATCTCAAATTTTTCGACATCCCTGAAACGGTGAAGCTGGCGGTCGGGCAGCTGAAAAATCGGGGCGTGACGTTTGCCACCGTGCATGGGAACGATGCCATTGTGCGGGCAGCGGTGCAGGATAAAGGCGATCTCAAGATTCTCGCTGTCACTGTGCTGACCAGTTTTTGCGAAGACGACCTGCGGGCAATGGGCATGAGCGGCAGCATTGCCGACTTAGTGCTGCTGCGCTCACGGAAAGCCTTGGAGATTGGCTGCGATGGCGTAGTGGCTTCCGCGCTGGAGGCCGAGCCGCTGCGGAATGAACTGGGAAAAAATTTTCTTGTAGTCACGCCGGGCATCCGACCTGGGGCAAACATTGATGACGGCAGCGATGATCAGAAGCGGATTGCCACAGCCAAAAACGCCATCATCAGCGGCGCGGATCACGTGGTCATCGGCAGGCCCATTCGCGACAGTAACGACCCGATTTCACTGATCCGCAGCCTTCAGCAGGAAATCGCAGAAGGGATAGCAGCAAGGTAGAAAAATCCGTTGTCACTCGAAGCTACGTTGAAGAGGGAAAAAATGCTGCATTACGAGATTTCCGTGTCGTTGGAGGCGGACATCCGCCGCTTTGAGCAGGATTTGGCTGAGTTCCAAGCTGGAAGGCTGCACGAGACAGCTTTCACTGCCAAACGGGTAAAAATGGGGGTATATCTGGAACGAAATTATACCACCTACATGTTCCGCATCCGCTGTGCAGGCGGCATCCTCAGTCCGCAGCAGTTAGCCGCAGCGGGTGAGTTATCCCGGCAATACGGCGATAGCCGAGTGCATGTCACCACAAGAGCGGAAATCCAGCTGCACGGTGTTCAAGAGAAAAACCTCGTTTTCGTGCTGCGGCGGCTGCACGAAGCTGGTCTGTCCTGCTTGGGCGGCGGAGGTAACACCATCCGCAACATCGTTGCCAACCCGGATTCCGGTATCAGCCCGCAGGATATCTTTGACGTACAACCCTGCGCCGTGGCTCTGACTACTCGCATGGTTGCCGAGTCAGACAGCTGGGAGCTGCCGCGCAAGATTAAAACTGCCTTCACCTCCCGCAGCGACGATGCCGCCTTTGCGCTGGTGCAGGACATTGGCTTCATCGCTTGCCTAAACGCTGCGGGCGAGCGCGGCTATCAGCTTTATGCTGGCGGCGGATTAGGCGCAAGACCGAAGGTCGGCATCTTGCTGCAAGAATTTTTGCCAGAGCCGCAGGTGTATCATGCTGTTCGGGCGATCAAGAATCTCTTTCATGCCCACGGTAACCGCAAGAACAAGCACCGCAATCGGATCAAATTTCTCATTCATGACGAGATGGGTGCGACTGCCTTCTACGCCGCGTATCAGGAGGAATTTGCTAAGGTGCTGGCCCAAGGCAGTCCAAATTTGCAGATTACGCCGATTAACAACGCGGCCAACCTCAACTGCGCCATTGCCTTAGAGTCCTTGGTGGATCCTGCGCCCGGTTTTGCGATGTGGAAAGAACGCCATGTCACCAAACAGAAGCAAAAAGGACTGTACGCCGTCCGGTTGCCGTTGCTGCTGGGTGATTTGTCGCCAGAAGATTGCCAACGACTGACAAATTTCCTTCAACCTTTCGGCGAAAATACCCTGCGCTGCGGCACGGATCAAAACCTCTATCTCCGCAACATCCCAGAGCGTTTTTTGCCCAATCTGCACCACGTCATTGCTGCCTGCACAACCCTGAGCGATAAACCGGTGATCTACGGCAGCTTAGTTCCCTGCACTGGCGCACAAACGTGCCAAGTTGGTATCAACCGGCCCCGACCCGCAGCGCAGGCAGTGTTCCGCGCCCTCGACCGTGCTGATTTTCCCCTGCCTGACGACGTGCAAATCCGCATCAGCGGCTGCCCTAATTCCTGCGCCAACCATTGGATCGGCGACTTAGCTTTTCACGGCAAAGTGCGGCACGTGCAGGGTCGCGCTCTACCGACCTACAACCTGCTGGGCAACGGCGGTATCAGCCAAGGCCAGCTTCGGCTGGGCGAAGTGGTTGGCTGGGTGCATTCCTTTGATCTGCCGCGCTTTGTAGTCGAGGTGCTGAAAATGTACGCAAATTTTAAAGCCGCCCATCCGGCAGATAATTTCAGTAGCTGGTGGAACAGCAGCGGCAAGGCGATGGTAGCTAATCTCTGCGCGGCCACATACAACAGTATTCCGTCGTTTGAAGAGGACAAAAATTACTACTTCGACCACGGCGCAGAGCAGCTTTTTTCAGTCAAGGACATGGGCCGGGCCGAGTGTTCAGCGGGCATGTACGATATGATTGACGTGGATGACCGGGAAATCAAAAAGCGACTGCGCGAGATAGAATCCCTGTCGATTGGCCAAGCTGCCCCTGCTGACGCGCTGCGGGATATTCTCTTTCGCTCTGCCCGGATGTTGTTAGTGACGCGCGGCGAGGAGCCGAAAAGCGAAGCGGACACCTTCAGCCTTTTTGCTCGGCATTTTCTCGACACTGGTTTAGTCAGCGCAGAACACCGTTTTATTGTTGATCTCGTCCTTAGTAGTAAGACGGATGAGCTGCTCAAACATCCTAACAAAATTATTGCATTAGGCCGCAAGATGACCGAGCTGTATCAGAAGATGGATAGCACCATGCGTTTTCCGGGCGAAAGCGGCAATCCAGTAGCAGGTACGATACAGCAATCAGTAACATCTGCGGACAAGATCAAGGCAGATAAATTTAAAGATTTGAGCGGAATCAAATGCCCACTCAACTTTGCCCGTACCAAAGTGCTACTTTCTTGCATGAATCCCGGCGAGACTTTGGAAATTATCCTTGATGATGGCGAGCCGATTGAAAATGTACCCGACTCAGTGCGGTTAGAAGGCCACCGCATTTTACGGCAGGGGAAGATTGGCGAGCAGTGGAATGTATTGATTGAAAAAGTGTAAGACAATATCGGAAAATTTCTGCTGCTGACGTTCTACTTTCTTCTTTGTTTTACCTCGACCCGGCGTTTTAAGAATGCCTTCCCGTTATGAAAAAACGCTTCGGTGATTTCATCAATGTTTTTTCGCCCTTCATCCGCAGGACGGCAGTCACGAGGCTATCCCATTAATACAGTAACTGTGTTAGAATAAGCCCTTTCGTTGAGGATTTTGAATTCGCTGCTGTATACCCTGATTGTCGGATACAGGTGGTGCGACCTTCCGCGAGGGCCGCAATGGGCATCAAGAAGCCATGGCATCATGACGGGACGCTCAATGAGATCAAGGCGCGGCTACTCGGTCTCGCTCAGAATAAGGGGCCGACCTGCTGGAATTCAGGAGCCGTTGACGGCTCTTTTTCCGCTTGGAAAAGGAGGAGGGTATGAAGTTGCTTATGGGTATAGTATTTCAGTTTTTAGATCGTCTTGGAAACCGTCTCAACGCAAACGCTTAAACTCTTGATG
>JAGIXO010000029.1 GCA_026122915.1 Candidatus Electronema nielsenii
CCTTTGTAGAGAGATGGGAATACCTTTTTCAGGGATACCTGAGCAGCATCACCCTCCCATTGCGTCATCCGGCAGCGGGAATAGGCCTTTGTTGATCGCTTTCTCTCGTGCTGCCTCAACCGTGATCTTGCCTTCGTCAAGCAGCCGCTGCAAGCATTGATCCATTGTCTGCATACCTTGTGAAGTGCCAGTCTGAATCATCGACTCAATCTGGTTAATTTTGCCTTCGCGGATGATGCTGGCCAATGCGTTCGAGCCGATCAGGATTTCAACCGCAGCACAGCGGCCTTTGCCGTCTTTGGTCTTGAGTAACTGCTGGGCGATAACCCCCTTGAGTGAATCCGCCAGCATAGTGCGAGTCTGGGCCTGCTCCTCAGCCGGGAAAGCATTGATGATCCGGTCGATGGTCTTGGCCGCGCTGTTGGTGTGCAGAGTGCCGAAGATCAGAATGCCCAGTTCGGCGCAGGTCAGGGCTGCCGAGATGGTTTCCAGATCGCGCATTTCACCGACGAGAATGACATCGGGATTCTCGCGGTTGGCAACCTTCAGGGCTTGGGCAAAGCTCTTGGCATGACTGCCGATTTCTCGCTGAGAAAAGACGCACTGCTTGTTAGGATGAACAAACTCCAGCGGGTCTTCAATAGTGATGATGTGCTTGGGATGTTTGTCGTTGATCAGGTCGATGATCGCGGCCATCGTGGTTGATTTTCCGCTGCCAGTTGGCCCGGTGACTAAAACCATGCCGCGCACGTAGTCGGCAATGCCCTTCACCACGTCCGGCATTCCCAATTGGTCAAGGGTTAGTATCTTGGTCGGAATGATGCGGAAGACCGCGCCGAGACCCCGCTGCTGATAGAAAAAGTTGCAGCGAAAACGGCCCACGCCTTCCAGCGCATACGCCTTGTCAAAATCCCGGTTCTTGTCAATAATCGCCTGCTGATCCTGATCAAGGATTTCAAAGAGAATACGCTTGTTGCTTTCCGGGGTGAGTACTGGTTCGTCTAACGGCACCAGCTCGCCCCGCAGACGCAGCATTGGCGGAAAGCCGATAACCATGTGCAGGTCGCTGGCCCCGCGTTCTTTCATCTGGTTGAAATATGAATCAATCTGTGCCATGATGTCTTTCCGTGGATTTCTGTCCCGCTCGTGATGATCTGGTTTCAGGCTTTGGGTGCAAAGGGCTTCAGCAGCTCTTTTTTGTCGATGTTGGCCTTTGCAGTGTCATAGGTGATCTTCCCCTGCTGCAACATCTCCAGCACCGACTCATCCATCAGCTTCATGCCAGAAGCCCGACCCATCTGCATAGTGGAGCGAATCTGATAAGTTTTGTTGTCACGGATTAGGTTGGCAATAGACAGGTTGCCGAGCATAATTTCAGCGGCCATGTACATACAGGAGCCATCCGCGCTGGGTACTAATCGCTGGGTAAAGACCGCTTTCAGAGATTCACTGAGCATAGCCCGGATTTGATTCTGCTCACCAGAAGGATAGGAGTCAATGATCCGATCCACGGTTTTTGGCGCGCTGGAGGTGGACAGAGTGCCGATGACTAAATGGCCGGTTTCTGAAGCAGAGATAGCCAAGGAGACCGTTTCCAAATCGCGCAGCTCGCCAATCACGATCACGTCCGGGTCTTGGCGCAGCGCACCTTTCAAGGCGTTAGCATACGCCAAGGTGTCTTTGCCGATCTGCCGCTGATTCACCGCCCCTTTTTTGAGCGGGTGGACAAATTCAATCGGGTCTTCAACAGTCAGGATGTGATGCGCCTTGGTGCTGTTGATGTGATCAACCATCGAGGCCAAGGTGGTGGTTTTGCCGTGGCCTGTTGCTCCTGTCACCAAAATGATGCCTTGGTGATTTTCCAAAATTTTGTGCATTACATCCGGGATACCCAGCTCTTTGAAGGAAGGAATTTTGCTCGGAATAACTCGGAAGATGCAGCTTAGGCCGTTGTTATGAAACATAGCACTGCCCCGAAAACGACCCAACCCTTCCACGTCATAGGCAAAATCTAACTGCATCTCATCGCGGAGGACGCGCTGCTGCTCCGGGGTTAAAATCTCCAGAATCACCTTGCGGCAGCTTGCGTCTGTGAGTGGCTGGCTTTTCAGCCGGATCATTTTGCCGAGCCGCCGCACCATGAACGGCTCGCCGGGCAGCACATGAATGTCAGAGGCTTTCAGATCAACCGCCGCTTTGAACACCTTGTCCAATATCGCCATAGCACACATTCCAGTAAGGGAAGGCCCCTGCGCCTGCCTTTTTTCCGGCGAGCCGGGAAGCTCTGCGGGACAACCACAGGGGGTTGCCCCTACAGCGTTTTCACACGGTTATACTCTACCACAGACAGCGGCGGAAAAAAACTGCGAATGCAGCAAAGAAAAAAGCGGAAGCCGTCCTCTTCGGACCGCCTCCGCTTGCCTTCATCTGGGAACTGTCATGCTGCCCAGCGTTATTTCTTCGGATTTTCAGCTATCGGCGGGGTTAGCAGAATTTTTGCTCGATCAGGGCCAGAAACCTGAGTCTGCTTACGGGAACTGGCATGAATTTCGCCGTCTAAGGAAGCCCCGGATTCCACAGTCAGATTTTCTGATTTGAGAATACCGTTGATTGAGGAGGTGGCATGAGCTGTGACGATCTCAGCAGTGATGTTACCTTGCACTCTGCCGTGGCAAACTAATGTGGCCGCATCGATATTGCCGGTGACATTAGCTGTCTCGCTGAGAATTAGGTATTCTCCGGTTATATTACCTTCAATAGTGCCATCAAAGCGAGCCTTCCCTTTAAAGGAAACTTCACCCTTAATAGTCATTTCTTTGGCCAACACACTCTCAATCGGGTCTTTATCGTTTTTCACAATTTTTTTCTCCGGCAGCGGCGCAGCAGCGGCGGGTTCTGTTTTTGGTTTTGCCTTCTCTTCCTTGCTGAATAAACCCATTGTTCAATCTCCTCATCACCTGTCACATAGGCACAATAAACGAAAGATCGGCGACGGAAAGATATTTTTCCGGATCAACCGCTTTGCCTTTGTAGTGAACTTCATAATGCAAATGGGGGCCGGTGGAGCGACCGCTGTTACCCAACAGTCCGACTGCATCTCCCCGACTGACTGCGTCACCTGTACTGACCAGCGTTTTACTCAAATGGGCAAACAAAGTTTCGTAGCCATTACCGTGTCGCACAACCACATAATTGCCAAATCCACCCTGATCCCAGCCCGCTTCTTTCACTACGCCCTCGGCAGTCGCTGTGACATTGTCGCCGATGCCGCCCTTGAAGTCAATCCCGGCATGAAAAGCAAGCTGGCCGTTGAAAGGATCGCTGCGACGACCAAAACCACTGGTGATTCTGCCTCGTGCGGGCAGACCTAAGGGCATCTGTTGGATCGCCTTGATATAGCGATCACTCCGATTTAGGAGTCGCTCGCTGGAGCGTTCATCAAAAGTTACCGCCACAAAGGGACCACCGCTGTTGGAGGTGGGATTTTTGCTCACCTTGACATCCACGCCGATCTGACTCATCATGGTTTCGATCATCCGGCTGCGCTCATCTAAACGACCCGCAGTTTTCTCAATCAGCTCCTGCTTGTCCTGTTGCGCCTGCTCCAACTCGGCCAGCAGATGCGCTGTTTTCGCCGAACCAGCGGTGCTGATTAATTCTTCTTCGTAGCGGCAGATCAATCGTTCCTGCTCTGCGCTGAAGTGCTGGGCAGCAGCTTTTTTTTCCTGTTGAAGTGCGTTGATTTGGGTCTGATAAGCAGCAGCCTGTTCCTGCCAATTGCGCTCACGAACAGCCAGCTCTTGCTGGAGCTGTCCCTCAAAATCGCTGTGAAAGGATTTTAACTCTCGTTCTTGGCTAACCGCCTTGACAGCCAGCACTCTTTTTTCCTGAAAGAATCGTGTTCCTAACCAAGTGCCAACGGTTAAAGCAGTCAGGAGAAAAAGCAGCACTGCCAGAATTACTGCGGCCCGATCCCGTTCAATAACAAAAGACAGAGCCTTACCGGTCTCGCCGGTAACGACTAAATGCAGTCGTTCGGGAATTGATGAATAACCTTTGATGATCATGAGTACCTGCGGATTGAGTTCCTCCTGTGCTGATGGTCCTTTTGCGCTACTCGGTAGTATAACAGAACGTACTGGGTAGGAATAGGAAATATTCTCATCAGAACGCTGATAGCACAACCGGCCTCAACTGCGGGAGAACTGCGGAAATGCCGCTGCTGGAAGCAGCGGCTTCTATTACAGATCAAGCACCCAGTCGGGAATGCGATGCAGAATGTATTCTGTCACCTGCTCCCGACCCTTGTCACCTTTGACCGGCTTAACATCCTTGACTACCTCATCAAAGTCAAACCAGCAGAGTTCGCGATCATCCTTGGAGTACACCGTAAAAATACGGTGATCCGGGTCGTCAACATCCTCTTCCTCTTGAATAGCACCGACTAACTGACTGGCTTCATCAAAAGGCAAAAAACGTATTTCCTCGTTGCTCACAAGTTCCTCCTGTCACAAGGTCATGAAATAAAAAAAGGGCCGGAAAGAAGCTCTCCGCGCCCTTTGCACACACTGCGCTCTCAAAAGATCAAGCAGGCTTAACCACCGCGCCGGAACGAATACAGCGGGTACAAACCCGGATGCGGGCCGTGCGACCGCTGCCGCTGACAGAGCGAACGGTCTGCAAATTTGGCAGCCAACGTCGTCTGCTTTTGTTGTGCGCATGACTGACAATATTGCCAGTGGCCGGGCCTTTTCCACAGATTTCACATTTATATGACATGATATGTTCTCCTTGCAGGGGGTTGTTCGTGAAATTTTGAATTGTTATTCATACATCTCCCCTGCAAAAAATGCAAGCCCTTTTCAGCAGCAGGCGGCCAACAGATGGTTGTTTTTTTCTGCACCTCGACTTTTCCGTGAAAATTACCGCTTGACAGCAGAACAAATCAAGGCTATCATGGCCTCCGTTTGGAGGGGCTATAGCTCAGCTGGGAGAGCGCTTGAATGGCATTCAAGAGGTCAGCGGTTCGATCCCGCTTAGCTCCACCAATATTCCGCAGCATCATCTTCCCGCGTAGCACTTCTGTTGTACGTTCCTTTTGATTCATCAGGCTTCTTTTTGTCATTCCTACGTTCTTGAGCAGGCGCAAGAGTATCGCATCTTGACCTTGCATCTCGTTCTTTTCCCCATTTGCTGCAAAGATTATGCTCAAAACAGCACTTCAACGTCCGCATGAATTCATCATCACCTATGAGCTGGTACCTGGACAAAGCAGCGGTGGCAGACGAGTGGAGCGGATGCTTGATTTTGCTCGCCACGTCAAGGCAGACGGCAGGGTCAGTGCTTTGTCGGTCACAGATAATCCTGGCGGCAGCCCAGCCTTGGCTCCGGCAGCCATTGGCGAAGAGCTGCTCAACATCGGTATTGAGCCGCTGATCCACTTCTCTCTCAAGGATAAGAACCGGGATCAGGTGGTTAGTCACATCTATCTCTATCAGCGATTAGGTCTGCACTCGCTTTTAGTGCTGGGCGGTGATTTTCCAAAGCCGGGCTATTACGGTCAAGCGCGGCCCGTGTTTGATTTAGACAGCATCCAGACTCTTCGTCTCCTGCGGGACATGGAACAAGGCCGTTTCCTTGGCGGAGATGCAGAGGTGCAGCCGCTGTTTAAAGGCTGCGTGGTTTCGCCTTTCAAAGCAACTGAGGCCGAGCAAGTTTGGCAGTACGTGCAGCTACGGCACAAAGTAGAGGCTGGAGCAGACTTCATCATCAGTCAATTAGGCTTTGATCTCCACAAATTTAATGAGCTGATAACCTTTGTTCGACGAAGCGGTATCAATTTACCAGTGCTGGCCAATGTTTTTATTCCTTCGTTGCCCGTGGCGCGAGCAATGGCTGCTGGCAAAGTGCCAGGCGTGCTGCTTGCTGAAGAGCTGTTGACTCAGATAGAACACGAAGCAGCGGCAGGGCACAAGCAAGCTCGTCTTGAACGGGCAGCGATGATGATTGCTCGGCTCAAGCGCAGTGGTTTTCAAGGGGTGCATTTGGGTGGCAACGGCCTGAGCTTTGCTGATCTCAGCACGGTCTTGGATAAATGTATCCAATTCGATCAAGAGGCCGAGCTGCCAGCAGCAAATTGGAATTTCCCCTTCAAAAAAACGTGGTATTTCTACCGACAAAAAGCGAGTATACTGGAAGAAACTCAGCTGCGGCCCGGTTTAAAACCCGGCTCAGTCAAAATGCGTGCGTTGAGTCATCGCTTGATGTTTGATCAGCAGCAGCTCACCGGCAGACTCTTCGCCCATTTTTGCCTTTACTGCGCCCAAGGAAAACGGCGAACAGCGGTTTTGACGCTGATAGAACGGGCAGTAAAGCGCGTGCTATTCAACTGTCGGATGTGCGGTGACTGCACCTTGTCGCGGGCTACCTTTCTTTGTCCCCAAGCAGGCTGTCCTAAGCGTTTAGTCAATGGCCCCTGCGGTGGTAGTCGTTCTGGTTTCTGCGAAGTCTTCCCAGAACGTCGGTGCTTTTGGGTGCGAGTTTATGAACGCCTTGCTCCACAAACCACCCTTGCTCTCTTGGTAGCCCAGCCGCCGCTGCCACCCAAGGACTGGGCCTTGGAAAAAACCTCGTTCTGGATTAATTTATTTACCGGAAGGGTACGGAAAATAAAATAAGCAGAGGCAATCATCCGGCCTGATGCTGCAAGGAGCTGAAGACTATAGGCATGTACACGATTGACGGCATCGCGTATGCGGGCGAGCCTAAAGCTCCACTGAAGGTGGTTGCGGTCTATCCGCTGTCCGGCTGGAAGCTGCGGCTGCGCTTCTCCACCGGAGAGGTAAAAATCTTCGACTTTGCCTCGCTCCTGGCCGCTCCCTGCTTTCAGCCGCTCAAGGATTTCAGCCTGTTCGCCGCTGTTTCCCTTGATCACGGCGTTCCAGCTTGGTGCGGAGGCGAAATAGACATCGCGCCAGAGAAATTATATCAGGACGGTGTGCCTGAAGGCGATGCCAACTGAGTTCAACCGCTCCGTTAATCCGCTGAACAGATACCACGGTACCGTTCAACCGATGCTGGAGGCTGTTCATCGGTATCAAGGGATCAGTTCAACGGCCTGTCGGAGCCGTTTTGCGTATCGCTGGATGCGTTTCTCGCCTCACCGGATAGATTCTATCTCACCTTGCAACCCTTTTTCTGAGGTCTGATCATGAAAATCCTGCTCAATCTCCTGCTGGCCTGCCTACTCCGTCTCCGTTACCGCATCCGCGTGGAGGGGTTGCGCGAACTCAAGAAGAACAGCCGCGACGACCACCGCCCGATCCTCTTTCTGCCCAACCATCAGGCCCTGATTGACCCGGTGATTGTCATGAGCCTGCTCTGGAGCCGCTTCAGGCCGCGCCCGCTCGCAGACGAGAAGCAGACGAACCACCCGCTGTTCCGCTGGTTGATGGCCCAGATGCGCGCAATCCGCATTCCCGACCTCAATACCGGCGGCGCGCAGGTGAAAGAGCAGGTTTTTGCTGGGATTGAGGAAATCATTGCTGCGCTCAAGCAAGGCGACAACGTCCTTCTTTACCCATCAGGCCGGATCAGCCGGAGCCAGATAGAGGTGATCGGCGGCAACAGCGGCGCGGCCTCCATCGTTCATGCGGTGCCGGAAGCGCGGATTGTCCTCATCCGCATCCGTGGGCTGTGGGGCAGCCGCTATAGCCGGGCTAAGGGCTTGCCGTCGCTGCTGAAAAACATCGGCGGCCTGTTTTTCGCTGTGCTGGTGAACGGTATCCTCTTCACGCCTCGGCGGAAGGTCGAGCTAGAGCTGATCGAGCCAGAAAAGTTTCCGCGTCGCGCTGACAAAAAGGAGATGAACCGCTGGTTAGAGGACTTCTATAACCGCGAGCCTGATCGGAACACCGAGGTGCCGCTCTTTTGGTGGCAAGGTTCTGCGCCGATCTACCACGACGAAGCGCAGCCTGAATTCGCGGATACCGATCTCGGCAAAATTCCTGCCTCTATCCATACTTTGGTGATGGATAAATTGCAGGAACTGGCCGGTGCAGGGCCTCTTCATGAGAATGACAGCCTCGCGGGAGACCTTGGTTTAGACAGCTTAGTGCTGGCAGAGTTCGGGGCATGGCTTCAGCAGGAGTTCGGCGTGGCTGCGGACAATCTGGAGGCACTAAAAACGGTCGCGGACTGCATTCTGGCCGCTGGCGGCATCATGCCGACCTTAGCCGGAGCAGAGCTGAAGCCGGTTTCCGCCCAATGGTTCAAGCCGGTGCCGGAAAAAACGCTGACCATCCCGGAAGGAGCGACCATTGCCGAGCTGTTTCTGCGCCAAGCAAAGAAAAATCCGAGTCAGGTGATCCTTTCTGACCAAATCCGGGGCGATAAAACCTGGCGGCAGATCGTCATGTCGATCTACGCGTTGCTGCCGGAGATCGAAAAAATGCCGGGTAAGCGCATCGGCATTATGATCCCCGGCTCGGTCAGCGCGGTCATCTGCTGGCTGGCGGTGATGTTCAGCGGCAAAGAGCCGGTGATGGTCAACTGGACGAGCGGCACCGCCAACATGAAGCACTCGCTCGGTGTAGTCAGCGCAACCCAAGTGATCACGGTCAAGGCTTTGACGAGCAGATTAGCCACGCAAGGGATTGAATTAGAGCAGGTGGGGGTGGAATGGCTGTATTTAGAGGATATGGCGGGCCGCATTTCAGCGGGCCAGAAGCTCGCCGCCCTGCTCAAGAGCTATATTTCGTGGCAGCAGCTCCGCGAAGTCGAGATCGCTGACAGTGCAGCCATACTCTTCACCTCTGGTTCTGAGACCCGGCCCAAAGCAGTGCCACTCACGCACGCCAATTTCCTCGCCAATCTCCGCGATTTTGCCAAGGTGCTGTCTTTATCCTCCAACGACCGCCTTTTAGGCATTCTGCCGCTCTTTCATTCGCTGGGTTTGGCCGGAACTGTGATTCTGCCGCTCTGCGCTGGCCTGCGCACGGTCTATTGGCCCAATCCGACTGAGGGCGCGATGTTAGCCAGGATGACTGGAGCCTACGGCGTGACCGCTTTAATCGCCACACCGACCTTTTTGCAGGGTATGCTGCGCGCTGGCAAACCTGAGCTGCTCCAATCCTTGCGTCTGATCTTCTCTGGAGCCGAGAAATGCCCGGATCATGTCTTTGCCGCCTTGCGTCAGAAGTGCCAACGCGCGGTGCTCTGCGAAGGCTACGGCGTGACCGAGTGCTCGCCAGTGGTGTCGGTCAACTCGCTTGATGATCCTTGGCCCGGCACGATAGGGAAAGTCCTGCCCTCGATGCACTTTATCCTCCTTGATGTGGAGAGCGGCCAGCCCGTGGCTCCGGGCAAGAACGGGCGGCTGCTGGTGCGCGGGCCGAATGTGTTCTCCGGCTATCTCGGTGATGCGAACAACCCCTTTGTCCGCTTCGACGGCTACTCCTGGTATGACACCGGCGACTTAGTGTATGAGCAGAACGGCGTGCTGGTCTTTGCTGGACGGCTGAAACGCTTTGTCAAATTAGGCGGCGAAATGATTTC
This sequence comes from Candidatus Electronema nielsenii, assembly GCA_026122915.1. Lineage (GTDB taxonomy): Bacteria > Desulfobacterota > Desulfobulbia > Desulfobulbales > Desulfobulbaceae > Electronema > Electronema nielsenii. Next base: position 9,556 of record JAGIXO010000029.1, read on the forward strand.
TCTGCCCGCGATAGAGCAAGTGCTGGAGGCGCACTACCCAGCAGGAGACGGGCCAGTGTTGGCAGTGGCCGCCGCTGGCGATGAACAGCACCCGGAATTGGTTCTGCTGACCACCTTAGCCACAGATCGGCAGGAAGCAAACCAAGCTCTCCGTGACGCAGGGCTGTCACCGCTGCATAACATCCGCTCAGTGCAGCGGGTGGCGGCTATTCCGCTGTTAGGAAGCGGAAAAACGGATTATACGAGGATTAACAGGATAGTGCAGGGGGCTTGAAGTGAGAAAATGATCTTCGCATTTCCACTGCATCACGTTGACGGCTCTCTATCCGTGTTGTATTCTTTGAGTACGTATCGATTTTTGTCATCTTGAAGCAGCTGTTCTGTCGTCTCTGAGCGAACAGCTGCTTTTCCGAGGGATTTTGAGCATTCCTTTCTGCGATCTTGCCATGACTTCCCGTCTTCTTAAAATTGTCGGCATCTCTTGCTGGCTCCTCTTGCTGGGTTTATTAGTGCAGCGAGATTTCTTTATCTCCTCTTTAGAGAGCAGCGAACAAGCTGTCCTACTCACAGCAAAGTATCAGCAATATTATGGTGTGTATCTCCACGGCAAACGCATCGGTTATGTGATGGAGGATTTCCGCCCTCTTGATAGCGGTGGATACAGCGTCCAACAGCAAGCATCGCTCAAACTCAAGGTAGTTCAGAGCGTCCAACCGATGCAAATGAATCTCAAGGCGGAATTAGACAGTGGAATGCGCCTTAAACGCTTCCAATTCACCTTTTCGTCGCCGTTCTCCAGCACTCAAGCTGAGGGTCGAGTAGAGGGAAACACGGTTCATTTTACCTTGGACACAGGCCAGACGATGATTAAGGATTCCGTCTCGCTGCCGGATAAGCCTCTGTTGCCGCTTAACCAGCGCGGTTATCTGTTGACCAAACTCAGCAAGGCGGGCGACAAACTCAAGATTCCCTTTATTGATCCTCTCACCTTAACTCCACACCAATCGGTTATCACTTATAAGGGTCGCGACAAGGAATTGATCAGTGGACGAGTGCATAATTTGCATGAGTTTACTGAGTCGTATGCTGGCATGAATACTACTTTTTGGATAGACGACGAAGGTAAAATCATCAAACAGGAGTCACCAGCGGGTTTCGTCTTTGAAGCAGAGCCTAAGTTTAAGGCAATGGACATCCAAGACAGCGGTGATGAGCTGTTAGCAGCGGTGGCAGTGCAGTATTCAGGCACGTTACCGCCAGAAAACAGCGCAACTGCCGTGTATCAGCTCCATTTTCCCGCCGAAGCAGCAGTGGAGTTGAACGGCGGACGGCAGCAATGGGCTGAGGGGAGATTAGTTATCACTCAGGAGGCTTTTCCTCCGCTGAACACGACCGGACAGAAGGATGCAGCAGGCTGTGCTGAGGAGAAATACCTGCGAGGCAGCCGTTACGTGCAGGTTAAAGATGATACCATTATCGCCAAAGCCAAGGAAATCGTCGGCGAAGAGCATGATCCGACGACACAAGTCAGGCTGTTAGCGGATTGGGTCTATAAGAACATAGAGAAAAGGCCAGTCATTGGTCTGCCCGATGCTATCACCACCTTGGAAAACGGTGTCGGTGACTGCAACGAACACGCAGCGTTGTTTGCTGCATTGAGTAGAAGCCTCGGTATTTATACTACCATTGCCGTTGGAGTTACTCTGCATAAAGGTGCATTCTATTACCATGCTTGGAATGAGGTCTGTATTAATAACGGCCAGTGGGTCAGTCTTGATACAACCGTTAACCAGCTCCCTGCTGATCTTTACCATATTCGCTTCACTCGTGCTGATGTGGAAGGGCAAGTTGCGATTGGCGGATTGCTGGGTAAGCTAAAGATTGAGATTCTGCCGGAGAAAAAATGAGGGGAACATTATCATGCGTTGAACTCTGCGCAGGTGCAGGAGGCCAAGCACTGGGATTAGAACGGGCTGGATTTGAGCCGCAGGCCCTCGTGGAAATTGAGAAATCATGCTGCAATACACTGAGAGCCAATCGTCCGCATTGGCATGTGATTGAAGATGACGTGAAGCAATTTGACGGAACACCGTATCGCGGAGTTGATCTGCTGGCAGGTGGTGTGCCTTGTCCACCGTTTTCTAAAGCGGGCAAACAGCTTGGCAGCGATGATGAACGTGATCTATTTCCAGAAGCTCTGCGTCTGATTGACGAAATCAGACCTCGTGCAGTGATGCTGGAAAATGTCAGAGGATTCTTAGACGCAGTTTTTGAAAATTACCGCCTACGTTTAAAAAGGCAATTTGAGCGGATGGGGTATATTGCTGAATGGCGATTAATGAACGCCTGTGATTATGGTGTCTCGCAGCTGCGTCCGCGAGTGGTGATTGTCGCTTTGCGGAACGATTTGTCTGCTGCTATGTCATGGCCGCAACATGCAGACAGACCCGCTGTGACGGTCGGCGAGCTGCTGCATGATCAAATGGCTATAAACGGCTGGCCTGGCGCAAAGCAATGGGCACAGCGGGCTGATGACATTGCCCCGACCATTGTCGGTGGCTCTAAGAAGCACGGTGGCGCGGATTTGGGGCCGACACGGGCGAAAAAGGCGTGGGCAGCCTTAGGAGTTGATGGAATGGGAGTAGCCGATGCTCCCCCTGAAAGGGATTTCATCGGAATGCCGAAATTAACGGTCAACATGGTGGCGAGAGTTCAAGGATTTCCTGATGAATGGCAGTTCACAGGTAAGAAAACTCCGGCATACCGTCAAGTTGGCAATGCTTTTCCGCCGCCGGTCGCTCATGCTGTGGCAGCGGAAATCTGCTGGGCTTTGACCAGAAGGAAAACATTCGCCTTGGCCGCATAAGGAGTTCTTATGACAAAAGACACAGGAGCGCGAACGAAACTGAGACAGCATTTTCTTGCTAATCTTGGAAGAATTATGAATTCTGACGAGCTTCGTGAAGTCGCAGGCGGCATCACAGAATGGGCAAGGCGTGTGCGAGAACTGCGAACGGAGGAAGGATATCAAATTCAAACGCATAACGACCGCAGCGATCTGAAGCCGGGTCAGTATGTCCTGACTGATCCCAAGCCGCAGCCTGCGTTTGAGCGGGCAATCTCCAAAGAGACCAGAGCGTTTGTTCTGGATAGAAACGGCTTTACCTGCCAGATGTGCGGAGCTGTGGCCGGTGAGCCGCATCCGTATGATCAAACCAGAAAAACTCGGCTGCATATCGGCCATATTGTCGATAAATCACAAGGTGGAACTGATGATTCTGCAAATTTGCGCGCCCTGTGTTCGGTGTGCAATGAAGGTGCATCGAATCTCACGCTTGAAAGGCCCTCAGCGCAAAAGCTGCTTATCCAAGTCAGACGCGCCAAAGTAGGCGATCAATTGGAGCTGCTGAAATGGCTTATTCAAAAATTCCCCAAGCAGGCTGAAGAATTGCTGCAAAATAAAAATCTCCATTCTTAAAAGCCGTCCCCATGCCTCCCATCCTACAAATAAACAACCTGTGCAAATCGTTTGCTGACTTCACCGCTGTCAACGATATCAGTCTTGAAGTTGCTGCCGGGGAAATCTTTGGTTTCCTTGGCCCAAACGGCGCAGGCAAGACTACGACGATCAAGATACTGGCCGGGCTGCTACAACCGGATAGCGGCACAGTGCTGATCAACGGTCATTCGCTGATTGAACAGCCTCTTGCTTGCAAACAGGACACCGGCTACGTCCCTGACCGGCCTTGGCTGTTTGAAAAACTGACCGGCAGCGAGTATCTGAAGTTCATCGCCAGCCTTTATCAGCTCCCGGAGCAGCGATTCAGTGCGGAATCGCAGAACTATTTAGAGATCTTTGATCTCAGCGCGTGGCAGGATCATCTAATTGAAAGCTACTCGCACGGAATGCGCCAAAAGCTGATCATGACTTCAGTGCTGATGCTTGACCAACCACTGATGATCATTGACGAACCAATGGTCGGCCTTGATCCTAAATCAGCCCGCATTGTTAAAGAATTGTTTAAGCAAAAGGCTGCGGCGGGTACGGCGATCTTTCTTTCAACGCACTCGTTAGAAATTGCGGAAGAACTCTGCCGTCGGATCGCCATCATCACCAACGGCACCTTGCAGATAGTTGGCACAATGGAGGAGCTGCGCAGCCAAGCGGGTAAGACAGATCGTGGGCTTAATCTGGAGGAAATCTTCTTGGAGCTAACCGGTGCTTGGGAAATGCAGCAGGTCATTGCTGCGCTGAAAGGACATTAAGCGGGTATGAACAGAAGAGCGTTTCTGCGTTTGGCCGCTTATGGCATGGTCGCAACTCTTGCAGGAAGCTACACAGTCTTGATCGAGAGAAATATTGTTCTCATTAATCAATATACGATTCCTGTTACGAATCTACCTCCCAGCTTTCACGGTTTTACGCTTGCTCATCTGACAGATTTACATTTCGGCGTTTTGGTCTCAGCTGCATTTATCGAAGGGGTGGTACGCAAAACAAATGCGTTGCGCACGGATGCTATCGTCTGCACTGGCGATTATGTGCATAAAAGAAACACCACGGCAGAAATTGATCAGGTCTGGCCAATCTTGATGCAGCTGCAAGCGCGGCACGGCGTGTTCTCGGTCTTAGGCAATCATGACCATTCGGCAGACACTGAACGTTCGCTCTACTGGCTGGAACGGAGCGGGCAGAATCTTCGTCATCAGCGCAAAGTGATTGAACGGGGCAAAGAGCGGCTTGTCCTTGGCGGTGCAGGCGATCTTTGGGAAGATCAATTGAAGATCGATCAAGTTTTTGCCAATTCAGAGGAAAACGAATGTCGGATTTTACTCTCGCATAACCCCGACTCAGTGGATACACCGTTCAAAACGCCACTCTCACTGGTGGTGAGCGGCCATACACACGGCGGGCAGGTAGTGCTGCCTTTTTTGGGTCCGCCAGTACTGCCCGTACAGAACAAGAAATATTCCAGTGGCCTGATTATCACCGAGAAAACCAAGCTCTTTATCAGCCGGGGCATTGGTTGGGCTATTTATCCGGTGCGTTTGAACTGCTACCCGGAAATCGCGGTGTTAAAGTTGCTTAATCCGGCTTTGCCTGTGTAAAAGTAGGCTTTCTTTGCCGTAGTAAAGCAAGTCAACTTTGAGGTGCGTCAGGCTTGCTCTGTGACAAAGCAGGCTTACTTTACAACAAAGAAGACTTGCTTTACCCTAAAGTAGGTCTTCTTTGAGACGTATCAGGTGTGCTCCGTGATAAAGCAGGCTTACTTTGTGACAAAGTAAACCGACTTTATGGCAAAGCAAGGCGACTTTGCCGCAGGGAAAGCAAGCTATCCACTCCGGCAGGTTGGAATAAGACTGGAGAATATCAACCCAAGACAGGCGACAAGGCACTATGCTTCTCTTCCGCCCCTTCCTTTTTAGCATCCGCAACCGCTTCTTTCGAGGCAGTCGGATTTCCTTGCGTACTGCCGCCGTACTCGGCTTCGGCGCAGTTCTCTTTGTTGCGCTCTATTTGATCAGCCTGCGGACGATTAGTTATTTCCACAGCCAGAGCGAGCTGGGCATCATCCTCAGCTTGAAGATATTTCAGATGGCTTGGATGATCATGTTCGCCATGCTGATTTTCTCATCAATGGTCTCGGCAGTCTCGTCGCTCTATCTTTCTTCGGATAATGAAATCCTGTGCAGCGCACCGATCAGAGAAGAGCAGCTTTTCCGTATGCGCTTTGTGACCTCGTTCCTCTATACCTCATGGATGATGGTCATTTTCTCGCAGCCGATCTTCGGGGCTTACGGCACGGTCTTCGCCGCTGGATGGGTCTATCATCTGCTTGTACTGCTTGCCGTTCTCAGCACTGCTCTGACTGCCAGCGGCATCGGTCTCGGCGCAACGATTTTGCTGGTTAGGCTCTTCCCAGCCAAGCAGACCAAAGATATCGCGGTGTATCTGTCGTTGCTCTTTGGTATTCTGCTCTATTTGGTCATCCGCCTGCTGAAGCCAGAGGATTTAGCTGACCCGGAAAAGTTCCCCGACTTTGTTGATTACCTCTCTAACCTCCAAACCCCTGGCTCTGCTCTGCTGCCGCCCTCTTGGGCTAATCTGCTCCTTGGCGGCTATCTCCAAGATCAGACGGTTGACTGGTTAGCTGCTGGGTTGCTTTTGCTCACCCCGCTAATTCTTTTCTGGGTCGGGGAATGGCTAATGAAAAAATTTTTCTTCGACGGTTTCAGCAAAGCGCAGGAATCCTTTGGCGGCTCGCGTACCTTTGGTGGCAAAGACTACCGTCCCTCGCCTCTGCTCCGCATTTTTCATAAAGAGGCAAAGCTCTTTCTCCGCGATTCAGCTGAGTGGTCGCAGCTCTTTCTCGTCGGTGCGCTGATTGTGGTCTATCTGTATAACTTTAAGGCACTACCCCTTGACCGCGCACCTATCCCCACAGAATACTTGGCCAACCTGATTGCCTTTGCCAATATCGGCTTGGCAGGTTTCTTAGCAACCTCGCTGGCGGCCCGTTTTGTCTATCCCTCCATCGGTGCTGAGGGCATGGCCTTTGCTGCCATCCGTTCTTCGCCGCTGCCTTTGCCAAAATATTTGCTTTGCAAGTATCTCTTTTATTGCATCCCCTTTACGCTGGTCATCCTTTTCCTGATTATTGCCTCCAACGCTCTACTGCAAATCACCGGGCCGATGTGGTGGGTGTCTATCGGCGTGAGTTTGGTGATTACGTGGAGTGCGCTGGCCTTAGCTCTTGGTTTCGGGGCGATGTACGCCGATTTTAAGATTGAAAGCCGAACCGCTGCGCAAGGCAGTTTCGGCATGATGCTCTTCATGTTCGTCAGCTTGGCAATGGAACTGCTGATGTTAGTCATCGGCTTTAGCGGCAATTATCGCCTACTTCGCTTCTGGCTACGTGGTGGTCAGATCGATTCGTTGGCTTTGTTGCTCTCAATAGGCACCTTGGTGCTTATCGCCCTAATTGGCGGTCTTGCCTCCTATTTTTGCCTGAAAAAAGGCCTCAGTAGTTTGGAGCAATAACTAACACAGATTTATTGTCCTCGCTTGGGAGGGTTAAAACCCCCACCTTTAGGTGGCAGCTTCAGCACATCTTAGGTTAAACTGGGGGCATGGAAACATATCGTCATGGCTAACACGATGTATTTTCAATACATCTGCATTTGGCAAGCAGTATATTGAAGGGCAAGACTGCGCTTCTGGCGACAATTTCAAAATTGACGGTGAAGCCTGAGAGAGTCGGCGAAGCTGACCACGCCAGCTTTAGCTGTCAATCGAAGCCACCGGCTTTCAGCCGGTGGAGCATTCACTCAACACCGCTGTAGCGCATAGCACTTGTGAATTGGTGGCCTCAATTTTTCACCCACGCGGCTGATTTAAACCCATTGAATACATTGGCCTTTTCGTTGTTTGTCGCTGTGAATGA
>JAGIXO010000003.1 GCA_026122915.1 Candidatus Electronema nielsenii
GGCCGAGGCTGGCGGCGATGGCCAGTACCCGCACCCCGGAGCCGGACGTTTTGACCGCCATGCGGAAGAATTCGCGCAGGGCCGCCGCTGCGCCGACTGTCATGACAAACCAGAAAATCAGCGGCGGGGCAACGTAGAGCAACAGCACCCACAGCGCGGCCATGAGCAGACCGGGAACGAGGCGGTTCATGAGCTAAATTTTCAGTTTATGTTTAACCACTTCGACAGCATTGGCCCAGCAAAAATACCTAATGCAAAGATTAGTATTCCAGCAGCTAAATTAATACCTAACGCAATCCATCTCTCAGCTTTTTTGCCTCTATCTAATGATGTTTGAATTTCTGTAAGGATAACTTTTGCTTTATCCTCTTCTACTTCTGCTATCTTTGAATATCTATCAATTTCGTCCTTGAGTATTTTTATTTTTCCAGAACGTTCTTTAAGATCAACTTCTAATTCAGATATCAAACCTGATGCTTCTTTCAAGGAATTTACAGCCCGTTCGACCTTTATGTCTAATGACTCTCTTGATTCTTTAAGTTCATCAAAAATTTTAACAAAATCAATAACGGCAGACGAAGACGTAAAGGTAGATAAACGCAAGGCCGCTTCCGCAACCTTCTTAAAAAATTCGACTGTATCGTCAGGCATTTTTTACAAAATTATATTAATTACTTTTTCTCCACCTGCTCCCCTGTCTTTCCAAACCTCCGCTGCCTGCTGGCGTAAATCTGCAATGCCTCAAGGAACTGCTCGCGGCGAAAATCCGGCCAGCGGGTTTCGGTGAAATACAATTCGGCGTAGGAAAGCTGCCAGAGGAGAAAATTAGAGAGTCGCTGCTCGCCGCTGGTACGGATGAGCAGGTCGGGGTCGGGCTGCCCGGCGGAATAGAGGCAGTTGCTGAAGAGCTGCTCGTCAATCTCCTCCGGCCTGAGCTGGCCAGCGGCGCAGCGGCTGCCGAGCTCGCGCACCGCCCGCAGCATTTCAGTGCGAGAACCATAGCTTAACGCCAGATTGAGCCGCAGGCCCGGACAGTCGGCGGTCTCGGCAATCACCCGCTCCAGCACCGCCCGTGCATCGTCAGGCAGCCGCTCCTTTTGCCCGAAGCAGTCCAAGCGGATGCCGTTTTTTTTCATGGCATCCAGCTCGGCCTGCAAAAACGTCTTGAGCAGCATCATCAGCCCCTTGACCTCAAGACCGGGCCGCTGCCAGTTTTCAGTGGAAAAAGCGTACAGCGTCAGATGGCGAATGCCAATTTCGCGGGCGGCTTCAACAATTTCCCGCACCGAATCAACCCCTGCCTTGTGGCCGAAAAGCCGGGGCTGATGCCGGTCTTTGGCCCAGCGGCCATTGCCGTCCATGATGATCGCGACATGAACAGGCAGCGGCTGAATGACCGGCAGATCGGTCATACTTCCATGACCTCTTTTTCTTTGCCAGCAGCTATCGCGTCAATCTGCTTGATGTAATCATCAGTCAGCTTCTGCACCTCGTCCTGATGACGGGTCATCTCGTCTTCCGAGATTTCCTTGTCAGCCTTCTGCTTTTTGAAGATGTCGTTGGCATCACGGCGGTCGTTGCGGACTTCCACCTTGAATTCCTCGGCGATCTTCTTCACTTGCTTAACCAATCCCTTGCGCCGCTCCTCGGTAAGCTGCGGGATGGGCAGGCGGATCACCTTGCCGTCGCTGGAAGGTGTCAAGCCGATGTCCGAAGCAAGAATGGCTTTCTCAATCACCGGCAGCATCTGCGGGTCCCAAGGCTGCACCACGATCATTCGGCTTTCGGGAATAGTCATGGCGGCGACCTGATTGAGCGGCATCTTGGAACCGTAAGCATCCACGCGGATACCGTCGAGCAGGGCGATTGAAGCGCGGCCCGTGCGGATTTTGGTCAAGTCCCGCTTGAGGGCATCAATCCGGGCCACCATCTTTGATTTGGTTTCGTCAACAACAGGATTTCCCATGAGATTTCTCCAATATATGACATGAGGTATCAGACAAGTGAACTGAGTTACCTGATGTAAATGTTATTATTTTGAGATCGACACACACTTGAGTATTTGATTCTCAAGTTTGAAGTTATATTTAGACTCAGAGTAATTGTCACATTCATTGCCAGTTTCTAATAATTCACCAGATGCTTTTGAGATAAACACAAAATAGTCACCATCCTGATTGAGAACTATTCTGGAAGTAGTGTTTGGGCTGAACACTATCAGGGATGGCTTTGCAATACCGCGATATGTGCTAATGACGTTCAAATGATAAAGCCATCCATCTATGCCTTCTGGATCGTCGCCATCCTTTACTATCTGAATAGATTCAACCCTGCCTCGTATGACCCAGTCACTTTCTTGAACCATTTCACAAAGAGTTACTGGCCGTTCTGGACAGACTGCAAAAGCATTCGTGCTAACAATAAAAAAAATGCTAAAAAACTTAAAGAGCGTTCGCATCGATAACAGACGACCGGCTCACGCCACAATCAACGTCCCCACCTGCTCCCCAGCCGCAGCGCGGGCAATGTTGCCTTCTTTTTTCATATTGAAAACCAGCACCGGCAGATTGTTGTCACGAGCAAGAGAGATGCCAGCCGCATCCATAACCCGAAGCTGATCCTGCAAAACCTTGGTGTAGGTCAGGCGGTCAAAGCGGACGGCATTTTTATCTTTTTCCGGGTCGCGGTCGTACACGCCGTCCACCCGCGTGGCCTTCATCATCACGTCCGCGCTGATCTCTAAGGCTCGCAGCACGCCGCCGGTGTCCGTGGTGAAATAAGGATTGCCTGTGCCTGCAGCGAAGATCACCACCCTGCCTTGTTCCAGATGCTCTAGCGCGGCGGCGCGGGTGTACGGCTCGCAGACATTCTGCATCGCAATCGCCGACAACACTCGGCACGGAACCCCAGTCCGCTGCAACCCATCTTGCATCGCCAAGGCGTTCAGCACCGTTGCCAGCATCCCCATGTTGTCGGCAACGGCCCGATTCATACCGCCTGCGGCACCAGCCACGCCCCGGAAAATGTTGCCCGCGCCGATGACCAGCCCCATCTGCACCCCCTGCTGATGCACGGTCTTGATTTCTTGAGCGACAAACTGAATCATGGCCGGGCTGATGCCGTAGGCACCGTCGCCCATCAAGGCTTCACCGCTAATTTTGAGAAGGATACGCTGGTATTGCATAATCTGAGGTCTCCATCGAATGAGGGAACTGGAAAAGACGCGGGCAGCAGTTGTCGTTAAGCCCCGGCTGCCGCAGACCGGGGACTTGCTTTGCTTACTACGCGCCGAGCTGGAAGCGAGCGAAACGCTTAACGGAGATGTTCTCGCCCATCTTGGCAATCAGACCGGTGAGCAGGTCTTGAATCGACACATCAGGATTTTTAACGAACTTCTGCTCTAGCAGACAGTTTTCAGCCACGAATTTGTCGATTTTACCATCAACGATTTTGCCAACGATGTTCTCTGGCTTGGCTTTGCCGGTCTTTGCCTCTTCTTCCTTGATCTGGCTGATGTAAACCTCACGTTCGCGGGAAACTATGTCCTGCGGAATGTCTTCCCGACGGATTGCGACCGGATTGGCAGCAGCAATGTGCATAGCCACGTCTTTAGCAAAGGCTTTGAACTCGTCGGTCTTGGCAACAAAGTCGGTCTCGCAGCCGACCTCAACCATCACGCCTAATTTGCCCACACCATGAATGTAGCACTCGACCACACCTTCAGAGGTGACACGACCTGAACGTTTTGCGGCCACGGCCAAACCTTTCTGGCGCAAATAGTCAACTGCTTTCTCCATATCACCTTGGGTTTCGGCCAACGCCTTCTTGCAGTCCATCATGCCCGCATTGGTCTTCTCGCGCAGCTCTTTGACCATTTGGCTGGTAATTTCCATTATTGTCTCCTTTTTCTGCAACTATATATGATCATCCGGGAAGTTCCCGAATGCAATCTCATTAACAAAAAGAAGGGGCTTGGCAGCCCCTTCTCTCTCCTGCCGCCTTGCGCCTGTTTGTTGATCAGGCGGCTGTGGTCGGCTCCTCAAACGCGGTGGCGGTCATAGCGGCTTCCAACTCCTCAATGTTCGCCGGAGTCTCCTCGCCAGACACACCTCTACCCTCAAGAATGGCATCAGCCATCAGGGAAGAAATCAGTCTGACCGCTCGAATTGCATCATCGTTACCAGGAATCAGGTAGTCGATGCCGTCGGGGTTACAGTTAGTATCGGTCAAAGCAACAACCGGAATGCCCAACTTTCTGGCCTCATCTACCGCGATTTCCTCTTTGCGGGGATCGATGATGAACAGCACATCAGGCAGCTTGCGCATGTCTTTGATGCCGCCGACATTGCGTTCTAACTTAATCCGCTCTTTTTCCATCTGCAAAATTTCATGCTTCGGAAAACGGTTGATGCTGCCATCCTTCTGCATGGCCTCAATCTTCTTCAGCCGATCTACCGAATTCTTGATGGTCTGGAAATTGGTCATCATACCGCCGAGCCAGCGGTGATTGACGTAATACATGCCACAGCGTGCAGCCTCTTCCTTAATGACCGCCTGCGACTGGCGCTTGGTGCCAACAAAAAGAATGCTGCCCCCATTAGCTGCTACATCAGTCATGTAGGCACAGGCTTTGCGGAACATCCGCATGGTGGCATCTAAGTTGATAATATAGATACCGTTACGCGGCCCATAGATATATGGCTTCATCTTGGGGTTCCACCGCCGGGTCTGATGTCCAAAATGTAGACCGGCCTCAAGCATCTGCCGCATGGTGACGTTTACTGCCATTTTTGCTCCTTCTTTATGGTTTTATCCTCCACTCCAAAGCCCGATTCCACAAGGGAACACCAAAGGGCGAACAGGGAGTGTGTGTGATGAAATGTGCCTGAATTAAGCTCAGGGCTGTTGACAAAACTTTGTTTATTACCACAAACAATGCCGAACAGCAAGCATATCCTGTTAAAGTACGGAAAAGAAAGCGATGGTTTAGTTTTTAGCGAGGATTCAATGTGCGCCGATTGCCCAACACATGCAGCAGCCAACCAAAACCCAAACAC
>JAGIXO010000030.1 GCA_026122915.1 Candidatus Electronema nielsenii
CTGAAAGAGCTGCCGAGCGCGCCATACAAACCACCTCCTGCGCTGAGATGGGAAAGCAGGCATCGTAGCGGGCATACTGAGGAACATAGCCGATCCTGCGTCGTGCCTCGGCTGGGGTTTTATCGCCGATGCGGATGCTGCCGTGGTTCGGTTCAAGCAGGCCGAGCATCAGTTTGACCAAGGTGGTCTTGCCGCCGCCGTTTGGCCCGACTATGCAGGCTGAATCCTGCGGCCAGATATCCAAGTCCACATTCGTCAACACCGGCATTTCATCGTAGGCGAAGCCGAGACTTCGGATAGTAATAACTGCTTCACTCATGATTATTTAGGAGCAAGGGCAGCACTGATCTGTTCAGCCATATAGCGCAAATTTCCCGGCACATCAACAGCCATCGGGTCTAAGCTGACCACTGTGCCGCCAATTGCTTGGGCAATGGTCTCAGCATTCTTGCGATCAAACTGTGGCTGAACAAAGATCACCTTGATCTTCTCCTGTTTGGCTTTAACAATCAGCGCGTGCAGCTGCCGAGGCAAAGGTGATTTTCCCTCCACCTCTACGGCTTCTTGGTGCAAACTATAGGCGTGGGCAAAGTAGCCAAAAGCAGGGTGGAAGACGAGAAAGGACTGGCCGCTGAACGGAGTCAGCTGTTGCTTGATCTCCGTGTGTAAATCAGACAAGGTCTTGTCAGTATTCTGGAGATTTCGCTCATAGACCGCTGCATTGGTTGGATCAGCTTTCTTCAACGCAGCAGCCATTGCCGCAGCCATCTGCCGGAGGTTCTGCGGATCAAGCCAAACATGGGGATCGAGGCCGCCGTGCTGCGCCTCACCTTGTTCATAGTGTCCATGATCATGATCAGTCATGGGAATTTTCTTTATCCCGGTAGAGATATCCACTACCTGCACTCCGGTATCCTGTGGGCTGATCTTGCGCACCAGCTCGTGCTCAAATTCCAGTCCAACAGTAAAGTATATGCGGGAGTGAAACAACACGGTGACTTGCTCCGGCGTGGGCTGCATCCCGTGTGGGTCTTGTCCTTTGTCGAGAAGAACGCGGGTGCTAATCAGCTCACCGCCGATCTGGTTGGCTAACCATAGCTGCGGGGTAATAGAGACCAGCACCGGTAGGGGGTCAGCCCAAGCGGCAGCGACAGAGAAAAAGAGTACGGCAAGAGCAAGGAAGAGTTGCTGGATCATCTTTTGTGTCCAAAGTTGAAAGAAGAACGCAGTTGCTCGGTCATCCTAAGAGCCGCTGATTTGTTTGTCAAGAAGATGCTGGCACAGGCCAGAGGAAAGGGCAGATCAGCGTATTCCCTATTTTTTGAGCGGACAGACATTCCCGGTAATCATCAAAGGACAGAGCTGCCCGCTTTTCTGTGGCAGTTCGTTGTCTATCGCCTGCATCTTGGCTTGCACAGCGGCAATTGTTCGCTGGCTCAGTTCTTTAGCCATACCGATGTGCTTTTCTGGTAGAATGGCCTGTTCAATCTCTTCCCGTTTGAAGTTCTTCGCTACTTCTGGCACCTGCAGCAGAATATCCAGCACCGGCCTGTTGCTTGCTACCGCCTCCATTGAAACCTGATACACCAAGGCATGGGCATTCTCCTTACCGATCTTCGTGCCAATGAAGAACATCAGTGCCTCGCTGGAAATCAGCGGCGCAGCCCGCAGAACGTTCTCGCGCACCCGCTCTTCATGTACAGTCATATCGGCTACAATATGCTTCATCATCCCCAGTAACCCGCACATATAGAGAGATGAATCAGTAAGCGCGGCCCACTCCAACCGCACTGAGCGGTAATCGCGTTCATGTTCGCAAAGCAGCCCATCATAGCCGAGCATCGCCTGTGCTTTAATCAACTTGGACAACACTACCACTTGCTCGCATAGCTCTGGGTTGCGCTTGTGCGGCATGGTGCTACTACCGATCTTACCCATGTGGAATGGCTCTTCCATCTCGCCGGTTTCGTTACGAGCAAGGCAGCGAATCTCGTCCGCTATCCGCGCTAAGGAACCAGCAGTCAGGGCAAAGACGGACAGATATTCGGCAAAGCGGTCACGGGAAGCGTGCCAAGCGACGTTCGGTGCTTGTAATCCAAGACGGACGGAGAACTCTGTCAGCAGAGGCAGCGCGTGCTCGCCAAAGGCATCCATCGTCCCTACCCCACCGAAGAGCTGGCTGACTAAGACCCGCTGCTTCATCTCGTGCAGCCGCTCAACATTGCGCCAAACCTCATCCAACCAACCAGCCATCTTCAGGCCCATTGTCATCGGCAGAGCGTGCTGACAGTGGGTGCGACCTATGGTTACTAAGTCTTGGTATTGCTGCGTCCGCTCGATGAGCAGCTTGATGATGCAATACAGGTCGCGCTCGACAATACAGATAATGTCGCGCAGCTCCAGCACTTGGGCAGTGTCCTGAATGTCTTGGGTAGTAGCCCCGAAATGAATAAACTGTCCTGCTTCCTTATCGCAGACTTGGCGCAGGCCAGCAAGCAACGGCATCAGCGAATGATTGGTTACTTTCAGCCCAGCGCGAATGGCATCAAGGTCGATCTTGCTGATATGAGCATTCTGCTGGATGTTCTCCGCTGCCGCAACTGGAATGATATTCAGTCCGGCCATTGCCATTGCCAAGGCAGCTTCAACATCTAACCAGCGTTGATATCGGTGCAGGTCGCAGAACACTTGACGAGCTTCAGGGGTGGTGTAGCCGCCGGAGTAGAAGCTAGAATCAACGATATGGCTGTTTGGGGTACAGGTGGTCATGGTATCTTCTTCAAGATGGTCGATGTTAGAACAAGGCCAAGTACGGCAGTCATCATTAGGCGGCAATTCTTATAGCAAGACTACCAACCTTCCCGAATAATTCCGCACTATCTCTGTCAATCTGGCATAATTATTGACCTTAATCACTAAGCTACTGGTTCCTACGCAAGGAATTGCTTCTAAGCAGCGTAAAACGAGGTCAGTGCTTTGTCAACAGATTTGTTAGGGGTGAAGAACGTAACGCGACGCAGCAGCAAACGGATACTCGTTGCTGGGCAGGTATGATGAGCGATGCGAAACCGGCTCTCAACGTGAAGGAGGAATGGAGCCGGGAGTGAGGAAGGTCAGTGTCATTTTAAGCAGGTAGGTTAGGTGGTGTCGGCATCCTTAACCCAATCTACGTGATAGCACGTTTAAGGCCAGTTCTTGTTGCTGCCAAGAAGTACAAGGCAACATATAACTATACCAACTGGTATCAAAGCCACAATCATGGCAAAAATTGAAAAATTCTTTTTTCTATTCGCTGGTATCATTCCTATGAATGCAAGAATAATAGACATTAAAAACATTCTACAAGAGAAAGAATTCTCTTCTCTAAAGACCAACAAAAGAAGCATTCCTGTCAAAGTCATCACCAAACTAACAATTGACGCAATCGAAATACGTTCTGGTTGTTTAACTTTTTCAGTCATTCCATATAACCTTGATTGAATTATTTGCTTCTCTTAGCAAGACCCAAACATCGCCTTGTCAGGGACAAATCCTTCTCCCCCATACCAACTCTGTCAATCCGGCATAATTGTTGACCTTAACCACCAAATTGCTGACTCCTACGAAAGGAATTGCTTCCAAAGCAGCGTAACGCGACGCAGCAGCAAACGAATACTCATTGCTGGGCAAGTATGATACTCGATGAAGAGTGGAAGGTGTCCCCATCCTCTTTGCAGAGGGATGGGAATCCTCTTCTCAAACTGACGACTGTTCTGTCAACAGCGCATCTATCCTTAATCCAGCTCTTTCAGAGCCTCGGTTTGGAAATAGGTGATAATCGGCAGGATGATCTCGTCTAACGCGCCAGACATGATCTGATCGATTTTATAGACAGTCAGACCGATGCGGTGATCAGTTACTCGCCCTTGGGGGAAATTGTACGTGCGGATGCGCTCACTGCGGTCGCCGCTGCCGACCTGTCCTTTGCGGTCAGCGGATATCTTGTCGTGTCGCTCTTGCTCCATTTGGTCGAGCAGTCGGGCGCGTAATACTTGGAGTGCCTTGGCCTTATTCTTGTGCTGCGAGCGTTCATCTTGGCAGGAGACCACCAAACCTGTAGGCAGATGCGTAACCCGGACAGCAGAGTCCGTGGTGTTGACCGATTGCCCGCCTGCCCCAGAGGAACGAAAGACATCAAATTTCAGCTCATGCGGTGCGATCTGTAGCTCTACGTCCTCAGCTTCAGGTAGGATAGCTACAGTGACCGCTGAGGTATGAATGCGTCCTTGCGTCTCAGTTTCCGGTACCCGTTGCACCCGGTGTGTCCCGGACTCATACTTGAGACGAGAATAAACTTGATGACCAGAAATCAAGGCAACGATGTCCTTGAACCCACCAACCCCACAGGGACTGGAACTCATAATCTCGGTCTTCCAACCAAGGGTCTCTGCGTAGCGGGAATACATGCGGAAGATATCTGCTACAAAGAGCGCAGCCTCGTCGCCACCTGTACCTGCTCGAATTTCAAGAAAGGTATTCTTCTTGTCATTCGGATCAGAGGGGAGAAGCATCAGGCGGATATCACGTTCTAACCCTGTCTGTCGCTCAGTCAATTCGTCAATTTCAGCACGAGCCAGCTCGGCCAGCTCTGGGTCTTGATCAGCATTACGGAGCAAGTCGCGGCTTTCTGCCAAATCTTGCACTACCTTATCATGCTCCCCGTGCAGGGTGCAGAGTCGTGCTACCCGCGCATGATCGCGCACCACCTCCTGATATTTTTTCTGATTATGAACCAGATCAGGTTCAGAAAGCTGTCGTTCTAAGGCAGACAGCTTTTCGTGAATGTCAGCAAGGTTGGCAAACATGGATTCTGCGGAGCAAAGGGAAGAAAGAGAGGAGAGCAGGAGCAGGAAATTGCTGCATGACCGATGCAGGATCAGTCATGCAGAACAGGGTGTTTACGCCTGCTTTTGATCGAAATGCTTGGCATACTTCTTCTTGAATTTCTCAATTCGACCCGCAGTATCAACCAGCTTTTGCTTGCCGGTGAAGAACGGATGGCACGCCGCGCAAATCTCCACATGGATTGCTTCTTTGATGGAGCCGAGCGCAACTTCATTACCGCAAGCGCATTTGGCGTTGATCTTGTGATATGCTGGATGAATGTCCGGTTTCATGGTTTTCTGAGCCTCCCAGAAGCACCGCGCAAAGCGGTGGGCAAAGTTTTTGTCAGTTGATAAAAGAGCGTTATTATACCCGTCCTGCCACGGTTTGCCAAAGCAAAAGAACGGCGTGGACAGAAGATTGCCGATCAGCTGTTCATCGAGTTGAAGAATTCAGCGTTGGTCTTGGTGTGTTTGATCTTTTCCAAGAGGAATTCCATCGCGTCAGCAGGGTTCATCGAAGACAGTATCTTACGAAGAATCCACATTCGGTTCAGGTCGTCTGGTGAGAGAAGCAGGTCTTCCTTACGGGTTCCTGATTTCTGAATATTAATCGATGGGTAGATGCGCCGATCAGAGAGTTTGCGATCAAGGGCAATCTCCATGTTACCGGTGCCTTTGAACTCTTCAAAGATCACCTCGTCCATGCGGCTGCCGGTCTCAACCAAGGCTGTGGCAAGGATGGTCAAGCTGCCGCCTTCCTCGATGTTGCGGGCCGAGCCGAAGAAACGTTTAGGCCGGTGCAGAGCGTTGGCTTCCACACCACCAGAAAGAATCTTACCGGAAGCCGGGGTGACAGTGTTATAAGCGCGGGCCAAGCGGGTGAGGGAGTCAAGCAGAATCACCACGTCCTTGCGGTGTTCGACTAAACGGCGGGCCTTTTCAATCACCATCTCCGCTACCTGAATATGACGCTGCGGCGGCTCGTCAAAGGTGGAGCTGACTACCTCGGCATCCACGCTCCGCTGCATGTCCGTGACTTCTTCGGGCCGCTCGTCAATCAGCAGAACGATCAGAATGATTTCCGGGTGATTCTTCACGATAGCGCGGGCGATCTGCTGCATCAACACAGTCTTACCGGTGCGGGGCGGGGCCACGATCAAGCCGCGCTGTCCCTTGCCGAGCGGCGAGACGATGTTCATGATCCGAGTGGAATAGTTGTCCGTATCTGACTCCAGATTGATCTGCTGATTAGGATGAAGCGGAGTTAGATTGACGAACAAAGTCTTGTCGTTTGCTTTTTCTGGCGGCTCATAGTTGACGCTATCGACCTTGAGCAAAGCGAAATAGCGTTCGTTTTCCTTAGGCGCTCTGACTTCACCCTCAATAGTGTCGCCGGTGTTCAGGTTCAACCGCCGGATTTGCGAAGGAGAAACATAGATGTCATCCGGGCCGGGCAGGTAGTTGTAGTCCGGTGCTCTGAGAAAGCCGAACCCGTCCTGCAGCACCTCAAGCACTCCGCTGCCGCGCAGCTTGCCGTCTTCGTCGGACTGCGATTTGAGGATGGCGAAAATCAGGTCTTGCTTACGCATGGAGCTGTAGCCTTCGATCTTTAGCTCGGCGGCGAGAGCGACCAGCTCTTTGATTTTCTTGTTCTTCAACTCATTGGGATTGATCATCAGCAGTTCCTTCCTCCTCAGGGGACGGTTGGCAATGGAAAACAGCGAAATCTTCCGGCATCATTGCCGGAGCGGACAGTCTGGGTGATTGGCAGAACGGCAAGGAAATAAACAAAAAATCGTCAGGAAGACGGTTCAAGGATGAGGCTGTCTTTATTTAGACAGGCCCAGCTGTGGATTGTCAACGAAGTTGTTCGGTCAGTTTGAGGCGGAAATAAAAAATGGCAGCAAGCACCGCGACAACCTATCAGAACACATTCTTATGTGAAGCATGGGAAAATAGAACAGCGAGAATTGATAAAGCAACTTTATTGTTTTGCCGGACTACTGTCAAGCAGTTTTTCCGACGGTAGAGAAAATTTGTTCTTGGCGCGCAAACGTTCTGCGAGAGCTTGAAGCTGGCCGCACGCCGCCTCCAGCACATATTTCCCTGTTGACAAGGGCAGTTCCAGTGCGTAAGAATGGCTGGATTGATCATCCTTGCACACAGCGGCGTTTCTTCCATATCCGTGGCCACATCAGGAGGTCTCCATGGATCATCATGTCCTTTATCTTGCATCACCAGGGCCGAACCGCCAGCAGGTTATCCTATGGCTGCGGCAGCGGACTGGCATGTCTTTGGCTGAATGCAAGAAGTTCGCAGACACCAGCGGCGCGGAAATCACAGCAGGGCCAGCCTTTAAAGTTCTCGACATTGCCGAAGAACTCGAAAGATTGTCCGCCGCTGTTTTTGCAGAACCGCCGCTGCCGAAGATTCCCAACTGGCAGCGGACACCTCCGCTGGTCAACCCACGTGAGCAGCATTATCGGTTTGCTCATAGTGTGCTAGTTGACTTCTTCTGCGAAGATGCAAAACGCCTGTGGGACCTGCTGACACATGCTGATGCTGACCGCTTCATGCTCAAAGTGTGGGAAATTGCCGGACGTGACGCGCGGGGCCGTATGAATCCGGCAGGCTTGAGACGCAGTCATGAGCGGCTGAAGACTGGCGAGGTGGTCATCATCAAGCTGCCTGAGCCAAAAAGCGCAAACGAAGCGCATGTGGTCGCACTGGTGCGTATTCCAGAAAAAAAGTCTTTGTTTCGCAAGGCGCAGCCAGAGTCTTTCCGGTATTTCACCTTGGAACAAGGCGTGGATATCAAAGACCTTGGAGGCTTGCTGATATTCTGCGAATGGCTTGCGGATGGCAGTCACCTCAACTATGAGGAATGTTCTGTCGAACCAGATATCAGCGGGTTCAGATCACTCATTGATGATGTGCTGTGCGGCAAGACAACTCTGCTCATTCGTGCTCGAACCACTTTTGGCTGAGAGGCTGTCCAGCTTGTCCGCCGCCCCTCCCCCAAAAAAATCACCGCCCGTTATTCAGACAAAACAACGCTCGTTAAATGGATAAAACACCGGGCGTTGTTTGGATCATTTAACGGCCGATGTTTTACAAAAGAACGACCGATGTTTTTGCTGGGCAAGCACCGTCCAGCAGATCAAAAAAAAGGCTTGACAGAATATATCCATCTTTTTAAGCTGGCTGCTGGCAAATCCCATTCTTTTCATCACCCTGCCCCTCTGCAACGGAGAACCGTCATGCCTGCAATTCATTGGAAACCTGAAGTCAATGCCTTGACCGTACCCCAATCCTACAGAATGCGTTTCGTACCCAACAATCACCTTGGCACAGACGAGATCGCCGCAGGTATGGCAGCGATCAACCCGGCCCTCACCCCGGATTTGGCTAAGTCCGCCATCAGCGCGCTGATCCAGACGCTTCAGCAGGGGATGATCAACGGTGATCACATTACGTTGGACGACAGCCTCATCTTCACCATCTCCTTTACAGGCCGCTTGGACGAGCCGGATGACGCGCCGCCGCCCATTGAGGAGTGCCTGCATGTGCAGATTCATACGACCTCGAATTTTGTTAAAAAGATTCACCAGCAGGGCAAGCTGGAACGGGTGGACATGACTGAAAAACTGCCCTTGATCAGCCAAGCCGAGAATGCCAGTCTGCGCCTCAACGATGTCCTTGCCAGCACCGACATCCTTCAGTTGAGTGGCGAGAATCTGGACTTCGACCCTCAACTCGGCAACGGCGAATGCGTGATCAGCGGCACCCGCAGCGGCAGGGCGGTTCAGACCCAGTTCGGGCCGATCACCAGCACCGGCATCACGCTGATTCCGACCATTCCGGCTCAAGATGCGCCGTGGAACAATGAATACAGTCTGTCCCTTTCCGTGCGCTACACCGAGCACGGAACCCTGCGCACCGGCACCTACCGCCGCAAGCTGCGCACGCCGCTGACGGTCACGAAGCTGGGCCATCCTAATCCGCCGGAAGTTGGCATTCTGACTGGCAGCGCGGCTGCGCCGTATGTCAAGGTCACGGGCGGCGCGGTGAGCGCGGACACCAAGCTGCGCATTCAGGTGCTTCAGGATTTGCCGGAGAACCGGCTGCTGTTCTCGCTGTTAGACATGCGGGAGGACGGCGCAGCTGGCACGACGGTGAGTGTGACGCAGAATGGGCCATATGTTCTGCCCGGCTTTGCGGGTTCAGCGTTGAGCAGCCTGAACATCACGGTCAATGACTATGCCGGACTGTGGGACATGATCCGCAACGGCTACAGCGGCAGGATAGCGGATGTGCTGGTGGTGAGGGTGGGAGTGTAAGAACCGTCCTTTGGCTTCGCTCAGGGTGCCGAGCGGAGCAAAAGGAGGTGGGCATGACGGCTGATTTCTGGCTGTTATGCAATTGTGTTGGATGGTCAGAAACTGGTTGATCACCGCGATTATCTTTCTTTGGAGCTGGTTCCTTCGATGGATTATGAAATACTCGATACAATTTGTGACTCATACATTCCGTTGCTGGCAATTGCGTTTTTTGTCGGGCTTGTCGGTCGAGCAGTTAAAGCATCAGGAGAGAGGCGATTTCTGATCAGAGTTTTTGTGTTTTTCGCGGGGATGATACTCGTATCCTACGGAGTTATGTTCCTCGATAATGCTATGCACATATGGCCTGCTTTCGATCTTGATTACAGCACTCATACGGCTGTTTCATTAACCTTCGTCTTGTCAATATCTGTGCTTGCTCGTCAATTTTGGAAAGTGGCTGTTGGCTCGTTTGTCGTCTATGTATTGTTAATGCTGTATCAGCAGTATCACACTCTTTCTGACATAGCATCTACAATGGTTCCAATAGCGTCTGTAGCACTTGTGTTTGCAAAGTTTCTATTCTTGCAAACACAAGATAACAAGTCGATTAATTCACAATCCTAAATGGTTGCTGGACTACAGCGGCAGGCTGGTGGATGTGCTGGCGCGGCCATGTCGGCCCCGCATCCTTCAGCACATATTCCCTGTTGACAAGGGCGGTTGCGGTGCGTATGCTGGCTGAACAAACTCAAAAGGAGGCTGGCATGAATGCCGCATTGAACGTGCGCCCGAAATTCATTGTGGATGCGAAGGGACGGAAGAAAGCTGTGGTCATTCCCTTTGATGCCTACGAAAAGCTGATGGAAGACTTGGCTGATCTGGCTGCCGCTGCCGAACGGCGGGAGGAGCAGACGCTTTCGCATGAGCAGCTGCTGAAGGAGCTGAAGGACGATGGCCTTCTTCCGGCTTGAATGGCGGGCATCTGCGGCAAAAGAGCTGCGGAAGATTGACCGGCAGATGATTCCCAGAATTGTGGAGGCAGCAGAGCAGCTGGCCTGTGAGCCGCTGCCGCCTGGTGCCAAGAAACTTCAGGGTACCGAATTCATCTACCGCATCCGCGTGGGCGACTACCGGATTGTGTATGAAGTGGCCGAGACTGCTGCGTGTGTCACTATTGTCCGTGTCAGGCACAGGAAAGAAGTGTACCGGTGAGCAGCCTGAATATCACGGTCAATGACTACGCTACGCTGGACTCTGGAGCATGATCCGCAGCGGCTACAGCGGCAGACTGGTGGATGTGCTGGATGTGAAGATGGCGTAAGAGGGGATGCATCCTGTCTGTTTCATAGGTATAATATTGTATTAATTAACGATTCAAACCTAAACTTTTCAGGAGCACGATCATGGCTAATGGTACAGTAAGTTCAGGAACAAGCGATAATCTCATGAAATATCGCAATCTTTATGACTACACGCTTCCTCAAGGCAAGAGTTCTGCCGATATTGTTGGGGTTGGAATAGCTGGTTCAAACGACCATTGCTACTATTGGTTTAGCGATGGCACTGTATGTGCTGGCACCAGCAATGATGCTGATCAATACCGCAAGCTATATGCCTATTCATTACCTAATGACAAAACCACTGCTGATATCATTGATATTGCTATTGCTGGTTCAAACGATCATTGCTATGTGTGGTTTAAAGATGGAACCGTTTGTTCCGGAACAACTGACAATCTCTTCAAGTATCGAACACCATATCCATATCCATATTCCTTACCACTTGGCAAAACTCCAGCTGACATTGTCGGCATCGGCATTGTCAAGAACGATCACTGCTACTATTGGTTCAGTGACGGCACCGTTTGTTCTGGAACATTTAACAAAGCTGATGCATATCATATCCTTTATGCGTATTCATATCCATCCGGCAAAACTATCGTTGGCATCGATATTGATAGCTCAAATGATCATTGTTATGCATGGTACCTTGCTTGATAGCAATCAGGCTGAACGCAGCACTGTAGGATCGGCAAGCGTCTTTTTGTTTGCCCCATCCTATAGTGCTGCATGTGGAAGGATAAATCTTCTTTGCTACCTGCCTTAGCTGTGCGCAAGTGCTCTCCCAGGCCGCTGAATTGTCAATGACATAATCAGCCAGTCGGGCTTTGTCTTCCAGCGGCATCTGCGCGGCAATGGCCCGCCGGGCCTGCTCTTCGCTGACCTGATCGCGCTCCATGATCCGCCGCAGACGCACGGCCTCACCCGCATAAACAACCACGGTCTGGCTGACGCTGTCCTGCCAGCCCGCTTCAAAGAGCAGGGGAATCTCTGCCAACACGAGCGGAGCAGCCAGCCGGGTCGCCTGCGCTACCATTTCCTGCTTGGCCAAGGGATGCAGCAGCCCGTCCACCTGCTGGCGCAAGGCGGCATCAGCAAAAATGGCCTCACGTAGCCGCTTGCGGTCTAGCTCGCCAGTGGCAGTGAAGAAGTCTGCTGTGAGCAGTTCTTTCAGAGCCAACCAGCCCGGTGCCTGCGGCATGAGAAGTTGACGGCAAATCTGATCGACATTGAGCAGCGGCCAGCCACCCAGTTCGGCTAAATACTGGCTGACCCGGCTCTTGCCGGAGCCGATGCCGCCGGTGATGCCGATGATCTCAGGCAAGGCTGAACTGCTCCCGCAGGAGAGCAAGTGCGGTTTCTATGTCCGGCCAAAGTGGGGCGGTGAAGCGGCAAGCTTGGCCGGTGGCGGGGTGAGTGAAGGCCAAAACCGAAGCGTGGAGGAGCTGGCGTTCAGCAGTTAGACCTAAGCTGCTGTCGATTTTGCCGCCGTAAAGACTATCGCCTGCCACGGGCGCACCAATGGAGGCCATGTGGACTCGGATTTGATGGGTGCGGCCTGTTTCAATGTTGATTTCAGCAAAGCAGCAACCGTTGCTGAAGCGTTCGAGAACGCGCCAGTTCGTCACTGCCGGACGACCGTCCCGCTGTCGCACTGCCATTTTCTGGCGGCTGACTGGATGCCTACCGATGGGTGCGTCAATCCGGCCTGTACTTGCGGCCGGGCTGCGCAGGAGGAGGGCATGGTAGGTTTTGCGGATGTGCCGCTCCTTGAAGGCGGCGGAAAGCAGCCGGTGCATGGCCTCAGTGCGGGCGGCGAGCATGATGCCGGAGGTGTCTTTGTCAAGACGGTGGACAAGGCCAGGCCGCTCGCCGTCGAGCAGGTCCAGCTCGCCGTAGCGGTGGAGCAGACCGTTGACCAAGGTGCCGTCAGCATGACCAGCAGCCGGATGGACAACCAAGCCCGGCGGCTTGCTGATCACCGCCAGATGCTCGTCCTCATGAATGATGTGAAAATCAACCGGCTGCGGCTCAATCCTGCCCTCGGCAGCAGGCGCGTCCGGCAGCGTGACGGCGATGCTGTCGCCTGCACGGAGCTTACAACCGGGTTTGACCGCCCCGCCGTTCACCAGCACTGCGCCGGAGCGGATCAGCCGGTCAAGGCTGGAACGGCTCTGCTCCGGCAGACAGCGCACCAAATAATGATCGAGCCGCATCCCCGCGTCTTGAAGCTGCACATGAAAACTTTGTGCAGAACCGGCAGGAACCATGCAGGTTTCAGGCAAACAGCTTTTCAATCTGCTGCTCAACCTTGTCTTCATCCACCTTGCGGGCCAAAGACAGCTCGCGAATCAGGAGTCCTTTGGCGGTGTCCATCATCTTGCGCTCGCCGTAGGACAGTTCCTTGTCGCTTTGGAGCAGCAATAAATCCCGCAGCACCGCAGCCACCTCAAACACGGAACCAGTCTTAATCTTGTCCATGTAGTCACGGTAGCGTCGATTCCACGTTTGGGAATTGAGCTTACTATCCCTATTTTTGAGGATTTCTACCACCTTCTTGACTTCCTCTTTGGAGATAATCGGGCGGAGACCAACATTTTCGCTGGTGGCGGTGGGAATCATAATAGTCATGTCGTTGTCGAGAATCTTCAACACATAAAAAGTCTGATCGATCCCGCCCACTGTCTGCACCTTGATATTTTCAATCTGACCGACCCCATGAGAGGGATAAACGGCCATATCACCTGTTACGAACTTGATTCTTTCCTTGACTTCGCTCATGATAACCCCGGCTGACCACAATTTGCAGACAAATTGGAAAACAGCTACGGCTGAACAGGATAGCATATTTTTTCAATTGTGGCAAATCAAGGAAATTGAAGATACATATCAGTATTTCTACAGCTTCTTTTCAGCAACGAGGCCGTTGATTCTATTCATGCAATGGCCTGCGCCTTGTTCAATAAACAGCTCGACCGCTTCCTGAATAAGCGGCAGACGACTGTTGAATCCGACTACTTCCTCCTCGCTGAAGGCCGACAGCACATAACGATCAACCGGTATTCCCTGCCCCTGCTCGTTGCGCGGTGGACGACCTATGCCGATCTTGAGCCGGGTGAAATCAGAACCACCGAGATGCTGAATCAGCGAACGAATACCGTTGTGCCCTCCAGCCCCACCCTTGGCCGCTACTTTGATCCGCCCCAGCGGCAAATCAAGATCGTCGTGTAACACCAATATCTGCTCTATCCCGATGCGATGAAAATCAACAAAGCGAGCCACACATTCACCGGAAAGGTTCATAAAGGTCTGCGGTTTAACTAAGAAGACGCGGTGCGCTCCCAGACGGGCGCTACCGTAGATACCCTGCCATTTCTCTGCGTTCAGTGACCAGCCGCGTTGAGCGGCAACGTAATCCACGGCAAGGAAACCGGCGTTGTGCCGGGTCAGTTCATATTGCGGCCCGGGATTGCCTAATCCGATGATCAGATGTCCGCTGTTGCTCATCGCTCACACCTTTTTGCATAAAAAAACCGAAAGAAAGCAAAGCCTTCTTTCGGTTAAAAGCACGTAAAGCCTGCGCTTGAACAGCGCGGGCGGCACATCGACAGCTGCTTAAATCACGGATACACAAACCTGAGCCGGATCATCAAGCAACTCCACATTGGCAGGCAGAAGAAGATCAGCACACGCAAGGCCTACACCGCCCTTATCTAACTCGGTTATGTCAGCAACGATCTCATCGGGAATATCTAACGGGCAACCGCGCAAAATCACTGATTCCTTGGCCACTGTCAGCTCACCGCCGAATTCCACGCCCTTGGCCACGCCGGTCAAACGAAGGGGAACATGTAGAGCCACTGGTTTGTCTAACTCGATCTCCAAGAAATCAACATGTAGCACCTGCTCAACAGTCGGTGACTTTTGAATTTCTTGCACTACAGCATGACGCTTGTCCCCTTCAATATCCAGCGTAACGACGGCATTACGGCGGTGAATGAAGAGCAGGTCTTTGTACAGTGCTGCCTCATCGAACTGAAGGGGTACTGCTACATCACCCTTACCATATACCACTGCCGGGGTTTTCTTGGCCATGCGCATCCGCCGACATTCACCTTTTCCAAAAGCCGTCCGCTTAACGGCCGACATGTTCACCTGAAGCATAATATTCTCCCTTTCATCAAAAAATATCAAGAAGAGGCCGACATAAACAGCTATCGGCACTTCTCAGCAGTTATTCAGGACAGCTCAGACAAAGAGATAGCTGACCGAGTCTTCCGAATGGATGCGGCTGATCGCCTCGCCGAGTAGCTCGCCCACTGACAGCACTTTAATTCTGCCGCAGCGTTCGCCTTTGTCGCCAAGAGGAATGGAGTTGGTCACTACCAACGACTGAATTGCCGAGTTGTTGAGTCGCTCAATGGCTGGACCGGAAAGGACAGCATGAGAACAGCAGGCATGGACTTCTTTGGCCCCGTTTTCCATCAGCTTGGCCGCTGCACCGCACAGGGTACCTGCGGTATCGACCATATCGTCAAGTAAAATCGCAGTCTTGCCGCTCACGTTGCCGATAACGTTCATTGCCTCGCATTCATTGGCCCGCTCTCTTCGCTTGTCGATGATGGCTAAATCAGCGTTCAGTCGCTTGGCAAAGGCACGAGTGCGCTCCACCCCGCCTGCATCTGGCGAGACCATGACTACATCTTCAAAATTTTTCCTGATGTGTTCCAGCATGATCGGCGAAGAATACAGATGATCAACCGGAATATTGAAGAAACCTTGAATTTGACCAGCATGAAGGTCCATGCACAAGGCCCGACGAGTACCTACGGCCATCAGCATCTCAGCTACTGCCTTAGCAGTGATAGGTACGCGAGGTCGAATTTTGCGATCTTGCCGGGCATAACCGTAATAAGGCAAAACGGCAGTAATTCTCCGTGCTGAGGCCCGCCGCAGCGCATCGACCATGATCACTAACTCCATCAAGTGATCATTGACCGGAGTACACGTCGGCTGAATGACAAAGACATCAGTGCCCCGCACATTTTCACCGATCTCAACTGAAATCTCGCCGTCACTGAACTTCTTCACTTCCGCACTTGAGAGCGGCATGTCAAGATAGTTGCAGATTTCCCGCGCAAGCTCTGGATTGGCGTTGCCGGTGAACACCTTCATTATGTTGGGCATTTCAGCATCTCATATATTTTCAGAACAGAAAATGGCTGGGGCGGGAGGATTCGAACCCCCGAATGCAAGGATCAAAACCTTGTGTCTTACCGCTTGACGACACCCCAATCCTTTTGTTCCGTAGTAGATCAAAATTACTTCAGACAACAGACTCTCAGGTCAAAGGCTCGACCAGATACGCCTGTTCATATTCTTTTTGTAATTCACGCAAACAGGACTCAGCTTGCGCTTTCGTTCCGGCTGCAAAGAGGCCGAACACCGTTGAACCTGAACCAGACATCATGGCTCCAGCAGCACCTGCACGTAGCAACCGCTGCTTCAGCTCGCCGATCACCCTGTGCTGCGCTGCGGTGACGGCTTCAAGGTCATTGAGCATGTCCTTTGGCCGGAAAAAACCTTGGCGCGCAGGGATGCCTGATTCGTCGGGAAAATTAGATATGTTAAACTTTTCCCTCGCTGATGTCAATGCAATTCGCCCGGCGGCCTGTGAAAAAGTTTCATACGCCCATTTGGTGGAGACCGCGATACCTGGATTGACCAACAGCACCTTGAAGCTACGCAAGGGTTCTGCTGGTACCAGTCGTTCGCCGATGCCACTTGCCCATGCCGCAGGCACATCATGGACAAAAAAGGGTACATCTGCGCCGAGTTTCAGACCCATTTTGGCTAACTCCTGAGTGGAACAACCTGCCGCCAAAAGCTGATTCAGCCCTCTCAGCACTGCTGCCGCATCGCTGGACCCGCCACCGAGACCAGCTGCCATCGGAATATGCTTACGCAAGATAATCCGTATGCCCTGTTCTTTACTGCCGGTGTGGGTTAAGAAAAGCTGGGCAGCCCGAAAAGCAATATTCCGTTCATCCTCTGGCAAGTCAGCATGTTGACAGCAGAGATGAATACCACGCTTATCAGCAAAAGACAGCTCCACCTCATCATACAGCGCGACCTTTTGCATGAGTGTTTCTATCTCATGGTAGCCATCAGGTCTTCTGCCGATGATCTTGAGGTAAAGATTGATCTTTGCTGGGGCGTGAAATACGAGAGACTTTCTTGAATCATCCATTACAGTAAGTGTGCATTGAGGCAATGTAAACGTAAGGCCACGGCGAACGAGTTGCGTAG